>JBBQHD010000082.1:0-12176 GCA_038323665.1 Bdellovibrionales bacterium | reverse complement strand
TATCTTGTCGATATTTTGTCGAGCAATTTCTATAACAGGAGATCATACTGTCGTTACGAGATATTTTGATATTGAATAAGTGTCGCTAGAGGCAGCGCCCCAATGAATTGCATTTTCGTCATAATATTTAAGGACAGAATCGGTATCTGCCAAGTCCGCTGAAGTTGCTGGACGGGTGAATAATGTTAAGCCTTCCATTAGCAGCCGATACCTTGATTGGAATGCAGTATACGTTCCGGAGTTAAGGTTCATTTGGGTCTTAGGATTGTATGGGTTTACAATTTTAGACCTTAGATCGTTCAGACCACCATCCATATATCGTTTTGCATATTGAATCATGGTCCAAGTATATTCAGAATCTCTTAAAAAAATTTCCATATGAGCCAAATCGTGAATAGTAAATTTGGTATACGAGATTGCAAATAATCCTCGAGATAAAGCTTCCAGCTGCTCATGAATATTCCAAAATGTATAAGAATTTTTAGGCTCTTGTCCCTTCGTTAATTTTTCCATGGGAATAACGATACGGTCTGATTGATCTTTTCCGTAAACGACCGCTGGTCGGACTGCCATGCCCTGGGGTGTTTTACGTTTAGAATTCCATTCTGCGATTTTAGCGGCGACAACTTCTAGAAACTTTCTTGTGGTGATTTGAATATTTGAAGTTCCAGGCTGGATAAAATTCATTAAAAATTTATGAAAATGGGGAAATCTTTTTGATATAAATTCCAAAACTGCAGCTTGTTCATCTGGGTTGTTGCTGTAAAGTCGGTAAATTTTATTGTCTTTTTCCCCGCCAATATCTTCCGTTTTAAAATAAACAGGTTTATCCAGATCCCCGGCAAAAAAGCCTTCGCGTGTGCCAACAAAAAGCTGATTACATGAATTGCTGGCAACTACTTGTCCTGCAAAAAATAGACTGAAAATAAAAATGAATCTGTTCATATCTAGATTAACAGCAACATAGATGCCAAATTTCCTGATGCAAGCAGTGGGTGTCGTATTTAGCACTGACTTTATTGTTTTACTTTGAGACGCGACAAAATAAGTTAATCAGCTGTCGTAATATTTTACACAAAGTTTTAATTTTGAATTGGGAAAAACTTTTCAGCGCAGGGCTTTCCCAGCATTTCGATGGATTTCCAACTCAGGCTTTGGATTGCGACGATACTCGTTCTGCCTGTTCTAATGGAGACAAATTCTGCACGGATCACAGAGGATTTGTGTGTTCCAATGGTGCATGGAAAGACCTTGGATCTGATGTTCCCGATCAAGGCGGCGCCGGCGGCGGCGAATAGTCAGTCGAGCGGATTCTCAGATCTAGAGAATTCTTGTTAAAATTGCAATTGCAAGGGTATCGTATCCAGCATGAAACAAGAAAAAATCTGGTGGAATCAGGGCGTGCAGTTCGAGTGTCAGGGCTCGGGCAAATGTTGTGTGTCCCACAATGGTTATGGCTATGTCTATTTTACCAAAGAAGATCGCAGGCGGATGGCTGCGCATTTGAAAATTCCTACTCAAATTTTTACTAAACAATATTGTGTTAAACAGGGACCAGTTTATCATTTAAAAGAAGTGCATAAAAATGGCGACTGTCGATTTTTAAAAAACAAGCAATGTTCGGCTTACGAAGGTCGGCCAACCCAGTGTCGAACCTGGCCCTTTTGGCCCGAAGTGATGAATGCGAAATCTTGGCAAAAAGATGTGGTCAGTTTTTGCCCCGGGATTGGCAAAGGCCGAATCTGGAGCAAAACAGAAATCGATCAAAATTTAGAGATTCAAACTAAGTCGGAAGACAGCTTTGAAACGGCTTAGTGTTTAGTTCGCTATCCCTGGATTGTTTTTTAGAAAATCAGTAAAATAATTTCCAAAATATGCGGGTTTAAATTTTTCTGTCGCATATGTTTTGCCATCGACATGAAACTGTTCTGCGCGCGTAACTACAATAAAATTTTGCGGGCTTGCGTGATAATAATTCTTAGTTTTCGCGATCCATTCCGCCAAGCTTGCGGGTTTATTAAATAAAGTATCTAAAGCATACCATTTGCGGTTACAGGCCAGCACCATCGCCGAGGTATGAAAAGACCAGTGGATAGACCCGGCAGACAACGCGCCGACGGTCCAAATTTTTAGAACTGGAACGCCGGGTTTCAATTCCACGGATTTTAAGTGGGCAATCAGTGCCCGTCCAAAGCAAAAGCCAATGACTCGATTGGGGTCATAGGCTTTTTGATTGCGAATGACGGATTGGTTTTTAATTTTTTGTTGGAAAAGATTGTTCAGTTCTGAATCGGTATAGCAATTGCCTTTCGAAAGATTTCCTTTATCGGCAATTTCCTGCAAGGCGGAAAAAGTTCTTTCGTTATTGCCAACCGAAGATTGAAAGCTGGATTTTTGCAATTCGATTAAATTTTTTCCCGTATATTGATCGGTCAGTCGGGTTAGGTTTGGGGAATTGATCGCGCTGATTTGAGCGCCGCGTTTTGCATAGGACGAAAATATTTGGTTTAGATTCTGTGCCGCTGCATGAATGCCAAATATGAAAACAAATAGACTAAGTATTTCCCTCATCAACCCCCCCAGGTTGGTAATTTTATAGCGGGGGAAGGAAATCAAGGGCAAGCATTTCTTGTCACATGCAGATTTGAGTCATTGGTCTAAGTGTGTCATCTTTAACAGATGCAGAAATCGGGCAATCCCAAAAATATCTTAATTGCGGGCGGAGGCACCGGCGGGCATCTGTATCCAGCCTTGGCGATTGCGCGCGCAATGCTGCGGCAAGACCCAGGCGTTTGCATCCATTTTGTTGGGACGCGAAGCGGATTAGAAAAAGACATCATTCCGCGTGAAAAATTTCCTTTGCATTTTATTTCAATTGGAAAACTAAACTCAGTCAGTTTATTTGAAAAAATAAAAACCGTATTGGGCCTGCCCCTTGCTGTATTGCAGTCTGTCCGTTTATTGTTTCAATTGCGCCCGCAGGCTGTCTTGGGTGTCGGGGGTTATGCGTCAGCACCCGTGGTAATGATTGCATCCCTGTTGGGATTTCGAACAGCCCTTTGGGAACCCAACGCAAAGCCGGGTATGGCCAACCGTTGGTTGTCGCGTTTTGTGAAAAAATCTTTTTTTGTTTTTCCCGAAGCGGAAAAAGAATTACTAAGCCCCGAACGCTTGGCCTTTGGACTTCCAGTGCGCAGTGAAATTATTGCTGCGAAAAATGCTTCGGGTGCGACTGATGAATTTCGCGTTCTTGTTTTTGGCGGCAGCCAGGGTGCACGTGCGATTTCGCAATCCGTGGTGGGTTTGTTGAAAAACTTTCCTGCCGATAAAAAATTTAAGATCAAATTTATTTTGCAAACAGGAATGCGCGAATTTGAAATTTTTAAAAAAGAACTGACTGGGATTTCTAATGTAGAGGTTCTGGCCTTTTTGCATGATATGCCAAAATATTATTCGTGGGCCGATCTGGTGATCTGCAGATCAGGTGCCAGCACGGTCGCAGAACTGGCGGCAGTTGGAAAGGCCGCGATACTGATTCCATTTCCAGGCGCTGCGGACCAACATCAATTAAAAAATGCTGTCAGTTTGGTTGCAAAGGACGCTGCGGTCCTGATCGAGCAGAAAGATTTAAGCCCGCAAATTTTATTAGATAAAATTCTGTATTATTTTGATCATCGCGGCGAATTGAAAAGATTAGAAAAAAATATTTGCCAGTTTTATCAACCCCAATCAGCAGAAAAAATATCTGCTAACTTATTAAATCGAAAGGTTTAAGAATTATGAATTTAAATAAAACCCATTTTCATTTTATCGGCATTGGCGGCATCGGCATGTGCGGCCTTGCAGAACTTTTGCAAGTCATGGGCGCGCAGGTTTCCGGCAGCGATTTACGCAGCAACAGCAAGACCGCAAGGCTTGAAAAACTAGGAGTTAAGTTCTACGTCGGGCATGCAGCAGCCAATTTGGATCATCCAGATGTGGTGGTTTATTCTTCCGCCGTTCCTGCAACTAATGTTGAAGTTGTCGAGGCCCGCAAATTACAAATTCCTTTGATTGCCCGGGCCGAAGCCTTGGCAGAAATCATGAGATTGAAACGAGGAATCGCGGTTGCAGGTACTCACGGTAAAACCACAACTACAAGTTTAGTTGCTTCGATTTTTCTAAAAGCTGAACAAAGCCCGACCATTGTCGTGGGAGGAAAATTGCAGCAGATTCAATCGACGGCAGTATTGGGGCAAGGTGAATGGTTGATTGCCGAAGCCGACGAAAGCGATGGCAGTTTTCAGAAACTTAGCCCCGAAATCGCCATTATTACCAATATTGATTCGGATCATTTGGATTTTTTTAAAACTTTCGAAAATTTAGAAAAAGCTTTTTTTAGTTTTGCCTCGCGCATTCCTTTTTACGGACGGGTGATTGCCTGCGGAGATGATCCATTGGTGCGCAAACTTTTTTCGGATTTCCCGAAAAAAATCGAAACCTATGGATTTGAAAAGGAAAATGATTGGGTTTTAAAAGGCGAAAAAGGTACTTACGAAATTTCGCACAAAGAAAGTTCCCAGAAATATTCTTTGCAGCTAGCTTTGCCAGGTAAACACAATGCTTTAAATTCGGCCGCGGCTTTTTTAACAGCCCTGGCTGCTGGAATCGATCCAGGCATCGTTGTTGAAGCATTGAAAGAATTTTCCGGTGTGGAAAGACGCTTTCAGTTTAAAGGCGAGGCAAAAAACATTAAAATTTATGACGATTACGGGCATCATCCCACGGAAGTTCGTGCGACCTTAAATGCTTTCAAAGAAAAATTTCCAGAAAATCGATTGGTGGTTTATTTTCAGCCGCATCGATATTCACGCACACAAATTTGTTGGGACGAGTTTTTAGATTCCTTTGCGGATGCCGATAAATTATTGCTGACGGATATTTACCCGGCCGGAGAAAAACCCATCGAAAGCATTTCGTCTGAAATTCTTTTAAAGGCGATCGAGCACAAAGAAAAATTATTTATCGAAAAAACGGTAGCAACCAGCAGGATTATTTCCCTTTTGAAAGCAGGAGATGTTTTTTTAACTTTAGGTGCGGGCGATGGATGGAAAATTGGTCAAGAAATTTTGGATTTACTGAACTCAGAAAAATAAAATCGGAGCTGCCTTTTGCGAATTGATGCGAATGTTTCTTTGAAAAATTACAATACTTGGACAGTGGGCGGCGATGCCAAATATTTTTGTATGCCGACCAATGAAGAAGACGTTGGCGACGCATTGCTGTTTGCTGACCAGAACGATTTGCCATGGATGCCGTTGGGCGCTGGCAGCAATGTTTTAATTTCAGATCAAGGATTTGCAGGTTTAATTATTTGTTTGAAGAATTTTAAAAAGATCGAAAATCAAAGCGATGAAAGGTATTTAAAATTTCGAGTGCAAAGCGGATTGACCAAGGCTGAACTGCTGCGACAACTGCTGGGGAATAGAAATAAGGCAGCCTTGATGGTTGCAGGTATTCCCGGCCAAGTGGGCGGTGGGGTTGCCATGAATGCCGGAGTTTCAGAAAATATAAGTCCCAAAGAATTTGCAGAAATTGTCGAAGGTTTTGAAGTGATGCGAATTGTCGATGGAATCATCGAAAGAAAATATTACCGTCACGAGGATTTGCAGTGGAGCTATCGACACTGCGAAGGATGGCAACCAGGAATTATTTTAAATGTTGATTTAAAATTTAAAAACGATCCGGATTTTAATATTCTGGAAAAGGTGCGCAAAGCCAACCGTGTGCGGTCGGAAAAACAACCTTTGGATATGCCCAGCTGCGGGTCTGTTTTCATAAATCCTTCCGGGCATAAATCGGCCCTGTTGATCCAAAACTGCGGATTGAAAGGCCATAAAATCGGGGCCGCAATGATTTCCAATAAGCACTGCAATTTTTTCGTCAACCTGGGCGGTGCAACAGCCATGGATTTCAAAAATCTCATCGAACACGCTCAGAAAGTTGTGCTGGATCAAACTGGGGTAAGTCTAGTAACGGAAGTTCGCCTGGTTGGGGAATTTCTCTAGTTTTTCAATCCCCCACCAAAGTCTAGTCGAAATACCAAGCCCACAAAAACCCAAGCACCATTAAACAATGCTGCGCATCTTGTTACTAAGCATTCTAATCGCAACTTTCGCGGGACTTTTCTTCAGTCTGCAGAAAAGTAATTTCTTTTCCGTCAAAGAAATTCAAATTCAATGGGATGCGGAAATTCCCAAAGATCAACTTAGTTTTTTTGAAACTCGTCAACAGCAACTGAACGAACAATTGAAAACATATTTAAACCAGCCGATTTGGAAGATTAATTTAGCGACCATTTCGCAAAAGATTTCTGAAGAACAGTGGATTGCAGAATTTCAAATTCAAAAAACTTGGCCCGCTAATATTGAATTGCAAATTAAGCCGCATCTTATTCGTTTTGTTATAAGAAAAAATTCTACGCAATTTTTTCCCATGATCGACAACGGGGTTATTTTGCCATTTGTCATGAACGAGAAATTAATTTCCACTCCGATTTTAATTTCTGAAACTAAAACCGCCAAGGCAGAATTAAAAGTTCAAGCTC
Source organism: Bdellovibrionales bacterium (assembly GCA_038323665.1). GTDB lineage: Bacteria > Bdellovibrionota > Bdellovibrionia > Bdellovibrionales > Bdellovibrionaceae > JBBQHD01. Next base: position 5,590 of record JBBQHD010000082.1, on the reverse strand, counting down.
AGCAGTTGTGGAAACAACTTCCACAACTTGGGGCATTTTCTTTAAGTAGCATTCATGAATTGCATGCGAACAATAAAGGCTTCTGGGCAAAACTAAATAAAGATAATTTGCAGATTAAATTGGGCGAAGGCGATTTCGAACAAAAAGTTTTGCGTTTGAACCAAGTTTTAAATTATTTGGAACAAAAACAATTGAAAGCGGAAAGTCTGGATGCGGATTTATCTCGCAAAGTAATTGTGCGCCTGAAAGATTCCACAAACCTAGACTCGCATTAAGTCTTATATTTTTATACTTGCCTTAGTCCTGGTCCTGTCCTTACGCTTAAAAGTAGGAGCAGTTGCTCATGGAGGAATTTTGGCAGAGGACTTAAGGACGAGTGCTCAAAAATCAAAAGCACCGGTGCTGGCTGGACTAGACCTGGGATCCACTTGCGTCAAATATGTTCTGTCCACTGTTACCCCTGATGGCAAAGTGGAAGTTGCGGGAATCGGGAAATCTCCGAATCACGGAGTTAAACAAGGTGTTGTTGTAAATATCGAAGCCACCACCGAAGCCATTCGCCGCGCTAAAGAAGAAGCTGAACTAATGGCGGGTTTCAGCGCGCACAAAGTTTGTGTCAGCGTTTCTGGCAGTCATATTAAATCTTTTGATTCCCGCGGCATGGTTGCAATTAAAAATACTGAAGTCAGCAAAACCGATATCGACCGAGTTTTAGAAGCCGCCAAAGCAGTTGCGGTTCCCGGTGATCGAAAAGTTTTGCATGTGATTCCCCGCGACTTCAAAGTCGATGGGCAAGATGGAGTCAGCGATCCGATCGGAATGTCAGGAGTTCGATTAGAAGCTTCGGTCCACATCGTGACCGCAGCACAATCCGCATTAAGTAATTTAACTAAATGTATCGAGCGCGCAGGTTTAACCGTTGAAAGACTGGTTTTAGATCCTTTGGCAGCAAGTATGTCAGTGCTAAGCGAAGATGAAAAAAATCTCGGAGTATGCTTAGCCGACATCGGAGGGGGTAGTTGCCATCTTCTGTATTTCGTCAACGGCAGTGTTGCGCACACATCTTTGATTCCCATTGGCGGAAGTCACTTTACTCACGATGTGGCGGTGGGTTTGCGGACTCCACAAATTTCTGCCGAAGTTTTAAAAGTGAAACACGGTTGCGCGATGGGGACTTTGACGGAAGAAAATGAAACCATCGAAGTCGAAGGCGTTGGCGGCAGAAAAGCCCGCGGAATTCCACGCAAAGATTTGGCCGATATTTTAGAAGCGCGCTCGGAAGAAATTCTGGGATTGATTGCTCATGATTTAAAAATTTCGGGACTGCTGCCGATGTTGGGTTCCGGAGTTGTTCTGACCGGTGGAGCCAGTCAATTAGAAGGTCTGACCGAAATGGGCGAATTTATTTTCGATGTCCCAGTTCGTCGCGGAGTTCCTGGGAAAATCGGTGGATTGGTCGAAGTCGTTCGCGGCGCAGAATTCGCAACTGTTGTGGGACTTTTGTTGTTTGCATATGAAGAAAAAAAAGATTCTTTCATCAGCCTTGGGGATTTTCCCGAAGCGCTGGATGGAATTGCTCAAAAAGTAAAAGATTTTGTTGGTCAGCTGTTTCGATAGGGGGACATCATGTTTGAACTCGAAGAAAATATCAATATTGGCGCAAATATCAAAGTGGTCGGCGTGGGTGGGGGCGGCAGCAATGCAGTTTCAACCATGATCGATGCGGGATTAAACGGTGTTGAGTTTATTGTTGCCAATACGGATATCCAAGCACTGACCCACAGCAAAGCAGCCGTGAAATTGCAGTTGGGTTCAGACTTAACTCGCGGTTTGGGCGCCGGGGCAAATCCCGATATCGGTCGCCGTGCAGCGATTGAATCTTACAATGAAATTGTCGAAAAATTAGATGGGGCCGATATGGTTTTCGTCACTGCCGGAATGGGTGGCGGAACTGGAACTGGCGGCGCCCCGATCGTAGCAAAAATTGCTCGTGAAATGGGTGCGTTGACAGTTGGGGTTGTGACTAAACCATTTATGTTTGAAGGCAAACGCAGAATGAAACAAGCCGATGATGGTTTGCGTGAATTGCGTGAAAATGTCGATACCCTGATTGTTATTCCCAATCAAAAATTGCTGACGATTGCTGCGGAAAGAACTCCGTTGCTGGAAACTTTCAAAAAAGCTGACGAAGTTTTATTGCAAGCAGTAAAAGGAATTTCTGATTTAATTAATATCCGCGGTTTGATCAATTTAGATTTCGCAGACATTCGCACAGTGATGAAAGAAAAAGGCCTGGCCATTATGGGAACTGGTTTTGCCAAGGGTGAAAACCGCGCAGTAGAAGCTGCAACTATGGCTATTTCGTCCCCGCTGCTAGAAAATATTAAAATCGATGGTGCTACTGGAATTATTATGAATGTTACTGGTGGACCAGATTTATCTTTGTATGAAGTCGATGAAGCTTCGAATTTAGTGACTCAAGCTGCGCACGAAGATGCCGTCGTAATTTTCGGTGCTGTGATTGATCCTACTATGCACGAAGAAATTCGCATCACAGTTATTGCAACTGGATTTGCCAAAGAAGAATTAAAGTTGTTGGATCGCAGCGATGAAATCCGCCGCGCGACTCAGATTCCTGCCTTGCCTCCGTTGCCAACGCGCGCGGAATTGCCACCTTTGCCCAATGTGCAAAGCACAGTTGCTGAGTTTACACAGGAAGTTGCGCCGGTAGTTCCAGTCTATGAACCGATTCACGAAGTTGTGGCAGTTATTCCAGTCGCAGAAGAAATTCCAGTTATCGAAGCTGCTGCACCAGTTGAAGTTGCAACACCGCTGACTCCGATGATAGAAAAACCTGCAGCGCCCAGCAATGCAGCGTCCAGAGATTTATTGGTCGCAAAAATGAAAGCTTTCAAAGAAAGCCAAGAAATCAAAGCCAAATACCAACAGCCCGAACAACTTTCCATGAATATGGAAGAAGCCTCGTTGGAAGAAGCACGCAAATTGGCTCGCGAAGTTTTAAGCACCCCTTTTTCCAGCCAAAATTTGGAAGTTCCTGCGTTTATTCGCAAACGTCAGAATTTTGATTTAAATAAAGGCTAAAAAAAGCTTCGTCACTGGCTTTGCGACTAAGTTCATGTCATAAACTTAGCTTATGCGAACTTATTTTTTTTCGGATCTGCATTTATTGTCGGGCGAAACTCCATCAGCCAATATATTTAAAAAATTCCTGCACAGTTTGGAAAATCAAGTGCGCACAGGCGACGCATTGTTTTTGCTGGGTGATATTTTTGACCTGTGGATTGCGGACCACACCATCTTCGTCGATAAATATTGGAGCGTGATCGAGCAAATTCAAAAATTGCAGAAATTGGGAATGCGTATCGTATTTTTCGAGGGAAATCATGATGTGCACATCAAAGCTTATTGGGAAAAAAATCTGGGTGCGGAAGTATTTGTGGCGCCGGAGTATTTTCAGTTAGGCCCTTGGACGGTTCGCTGCGAACATGGCGATGTGATCAATCTGGAAGATAGGGCTTATTTGCGTTATCGGAAAATCATTCGCCATCCGTGGGTAAAACCACTGGGCAATTTGCTGCCGGGAAAATTTTGGATGGCTGTTGCGGGCAAGGCCAGCATTGAAAGTCGCAAACACAGTTCTAAATTTCGCAACGAACAAATGGAAAACCTACGACAAATTCTGCGCGATTTCGCGGTCGAACAAGAGCAAATTAAAACTTTCGATTTATTGGTCACAGGCCATCTGCATGTGCGTGACGATTTTTCCTGGCAAGTGGGTGGGAAAACCAAAACCTCGATCAATTTAGGATCCTGGATGGACGAACCGGCTTATTTGTTTTTGGATGAAACCGGCTGGAAATTCCAAACCATTTCTTAACTTTATAAATCGTAAAATTACCTTATGCTCATTTAAGAATGTGGGCAGAACTAAAGAAACCAGAAAAACTACAGGTTCTCGATTTTGGTCTGGATCATTTTGCCAGGCTGAAAGCTCAATTTGAAAATCGCAACTGTCAGGTTACTGAACTGACGGAATATAATTTTAAGATCGAAAGTCGCAGCTGGCAAAGACCAAAGACTAAAATTTTATTTTTTCTTTGGGAAATGTATCAGCAGCCCGCTGGAAAAAAAATTTATCGAAAAAGATTTGAACCGCTGTTTTGGATTTAAAGCCAAACCCCGTTGTCTTGAGGAAACCCGCGCCTGGCAGTTGAAACAAGCCTTAGACGAAGCAAAAGTATCCTTCTGAATCCGAATCTTCCATAGAGCTTTGCAGGATATTGAGCCGATTTATTTAAAGCCGCTGTATGAATAGCATTACGATCGTCCGTTAATTAATTATTAGACCGTCTGCTGGTAATCAGGGTAAAGCATTGCAACGAGGATTTGTGATTTCTAAAAAAGATTTTTCCATAGCATTTTTCGCTTATTTTATCTGGGGAATTTTCCCGATTTACTGGCGCTGGTTGCACAGCGTTCCCCCGATTGAAGTTTTGTGTCACCGAGTGATTTGGTCTTTTCTTTTTTATATTTTAATTTATCGCTTCAGTGGAAAAAAATCCTGGAATTTTTTAAAAGTCAGTGCACGCAATTGGCAATTGCTGACCCTTGCGGGACTTTTGCTTAGTCTTAACTGGGGATTTTATATTTATGCGGTTAATAACAACCGAATTTTAGAAGGCAGTCTGGCGTATTTTTTGAATCCGCTTTTAAATGTTCTAGTCGGAGTTTTATTTTTCAAAGAAAAATTTCCTTGGCAGCTTAAATCAGCAGTGCTGCTTGCGGTGGCCGGGGTTGCCGTGCAGTTTCTTTTTTCTGCCACCATTCCGTGGATCGCACTTATTTTGGCAACTTCATTTTGCACCTATGGAGTTTTGAAAAAGATGGTCAAACTTCCCGTATCTGAAAGTTCGATTTTGGAAAGCTTAGTGATGTTATTGCCGGCGATTGCTTGGGCATTTGTTTTGCGCGTTGATGCGCAGTCACCGCCATTTACAACGCAAGAAATTCTTTTACTTGTTGGATCTGGCGTCGTAACAGGATTCCCATTATTTTTATTTTCTCTTTCCATGCAGCGCTTACCCTTAAGTTTAATGGGAATGTTGCAATTCGTTGCCCCGACTTTACAGTTTTTAGTCGGAGTGCTTTTGTATGGAGAAATCTTTGATCGCCCTCGACAAATTTCGTTTCTGATGATTTGGATTGGCGTCGCGATTTATTTGTATTACCAGCTGACCCACCGAGTGAAAAACCTAATGAAAAACCTAAGACGTATTGAATCACAGTAAAAAGGCACTTTCGTAGGTTTTTAGGAAGCAACTCTCGAGGTCGCATTCTTCTTTTCGACAAGTTTAAAAAATTCTTTAAGCTTCAGCTCGAGTTGTTGCTTTAACCAGAACGGATTTCTGCCCCTAAGTTGCTCCTTCAAGTGTTGAACGATCTGTGGGGCCAGATTTGGACATTCTATCAGCCTTTGCGCTGGCGTCTTTGGTTCGTCGTATTTCTTCTTCACTCGACCACCAATTCTTGTTTTTTCTTTTAACTTTAAACAAGGTGTAAAATAATTCCA
>JBBQHD010000081.1:0-12415 GCA_038323665.1 Bdellovibrionales bacterium | reverse complement strand
ATTAAACAATGTAAAAAGCTTATCATTCAGATATCGCCCAGAAGCTGATAAACTGAATGTTGCAAATCTTCAATTGAACGCCGTTGTCAAACAAAGTGCACAAAGTTTAGCAGATACTAAATTTCCCGTAGTCTTGATGCGATCCAGTTTTAAAGACGGCGATGCCGAGCGCTCGGTCGTTGGCATCAAAGAATCTGACGTTAATTCAATGGCTGTTTTAACCACTATGGGAAATCCTTCTACTATTGGACAAGGTAAAGTAGATCTATGTTCTGAAGACTCTGCTGATCGAGCTAAATATGAAAATCAAACTGCTGTCATCGTTATCAATGCTGCTGATATTTCAATTTGCGGCGATGTTAAATTTGGATCTAATCAAGTTACTTTGATTGCACAGACAATTTCCATCAAAGATGCGAACATCAATTTTACAGCGAAAAAATTTGCAAATTCAGCAACCAATGTAATTCTGGAATCCAATCTTTTGGCAGTTACCGGCGAAAATCGCATTTCATTATGGGACAATAATAAATCTAGAATTACTTTTGTTCGCTCGCAAATTAAAAATCCGGGTGAAGGCAATTTATTGGTGGACCTAATCGCAAAAACTAGTGTTACCGGTGAAGACAAAGAAATAGAACCAAAAGTTGAAGGCGAAACTGATGGTGACAAACCAACAGCAAACCAAGCTGAAGGAACAACAGTTAAACCAGGTGCTACTAAAGCAGGTGCTACTAAAGCAGATGCTACTAAAGCAGATGCTACTAAACCAGATGTTACTAAATCAGATGTTACTAAACCAGATGCTACAGAACAAGCTCGTCTTGATGCCGAAACTGCAAGACGAGAAAGCACTGAGCCAGCTTTTCTTAAAAAGATAAAAGAAGGAATGTATAAATATACGCCAAGCGATAGTGCTCAGCCAGTAGTACCAGCCGAACCATCGGTCCAATCAGATTCCGCAATTGAGGCGGCGGCAGCGGCAAAAGCAAAACTAGAAACTGAAGAACGAGCACGCGTAGATGCTGCGGCTGCAAAAGCGAAACTTGATGCGGAAGAAAAAGCTCGTGTCGATGCAGAAACGGACGTCGGGAAAATTCTGAAACTACAGTCTTTACTAAGATGAAAGATGCATTTTCTAAATTTATGCCAGGTGCAACCACAACAGAGACTCCTGATAAAAAGCCCGTAGAAACTGTGCCTGCTCCGACTCCGGAGCCAGAAGTTCAAAATCCTGAATCCTCAATTTAACTCGAAGCATTCCAGACTTTGCTGAATAACGCAGCAAGGTCTGGTCAAATCTAGTCCTGGTTAAAATACATATTGAGTTCAAACAAACGTTTGAATTATCTTCAAGTCATGGCAGCGCCCCCGGATACCAGACAGCACCTTATTAATACCGCCACCAAACTTTTTTCTAAAAAAGGTTTTGATGGGGTCAGCGTTCGCGAAATCTGTGCGGCCAGCAAACTAAACATCTGTTTGATTAGTTACCACTTTGGCGGCAAAAAACAGCTGTATCGCGCGGTTCTGGGCGAACATATGCTGCATTTTCGATCCGAGCTTGAAAAAGCCCTTTCGGGTTTTCAAAAAGAATCGCTGACCAAAGCAATATTTCGTTCCAAAGTGCACGCCATTATTTCGGCAGTGGTGCAATTAAGGATCACTAACCCCGATGTTGCACCGATGATGCTTCGGGAACGCCTCAGCGGGATGCAAGTCGTCGGTGATCTTCACGAGGAATTGGCAAAGCCTTTGGCCATTTTGCTGACGGAACTGATTGAACAAGCCAAAAAACAAAAAATTGTCCGCGAAGATTTAAATGCCAAAGCTTATTTTTTGCATTTATTTGAAAGCATATGGGGGTTTTTTATTTTGCACGACTGCAATCAAAAATTATTGAAAGACACATTCAAAATGCCTCGAGATCAAAAAGAATACGTCGATTTTTTAACTAATTTATTTACCGAAGGGGTATTGAGATGAATAAAATCTTAATTATTTTTTGTTTACTGAACAGCAATTTTGTTATGGCTCAGAATAATATGGGCTTGGAAGATTTTTTACAGCGTGTGCAGAAAAAAAACCGAAACTTTCAATCGGCTGAAGTTTCCAAAGATGCTGCACGGGATCGACAAACTTCGGGGGATTTGTTGTTAACGCCTTCGCTGACATTAAAAGGTGGTTATCTTTCCGATAAAAAACTGCCCAATGCCTATACCGCGGATGAAAGCAAAGCCACTTTGGGTTCGGCTACCTATGCGCAAAAACTTTCAACAGGGACTAGTTTAAGTTTGTCGGCTACGGCCACCGAATATCGAAATAACAATATCCAAACTGCTGTCTATGCTTCGGCAGGGAATTACTCGCAAGGGGCTTTAGGGGTTAGTTTATCACAGTCTTTGTGGAAAGATGCTTTTGGACATGGGACACGTCTGCGCCATTTGCGTGAATCACAGACGAACTGGATGGACAATGCCAACCTCGATATGCAGCAAAGAAAAGTTTTGATCGATGCTGAAATTTTATTTTGGGACAATATTTTATTTCAGGAACAGCTGCGTGCTTACCGCCAAGCTTTGGATCGCGCTCAAAAAATTGAATCTTGGTCGCAGCGCCGATTTTCTGATGGCATCAATGACAAGTCTGATTTGCTGAATGCTCAGGCCTTGGTGGCGAAAAGAAAATTTCAAGTTTTAACTGCAGAAAGCGATTTGGTCGGTATTCAAAAAAAATTGCGCGATACTTTAGAACTTTCCGAGCAAGAACCAATTCCTGAATTGCAGGGTCCGATGGACCGCGCACGGGCGCCACAAAGCATATTGTCTGCAAAAGGCAGTGTGATTCGTTTGGATTCTTATGTGGGAAATCTAGAAGCTCAGGTTCGTAAAACTGCCAGTGACGAAGCCGTAGAAAATGCTAAGTCAGATCTTGTTTTGTCAGCCAATTACAATACAAATTCGTTTGATTCACCGGGGACTATTTCTGATTCGACCAAAAGCTGGGGTTATACAAATACTCCGACCACTTCTATTTATCTGACTTGGACTTACTTGTTTGATGATGCTGCTAAAAAAGCAACTTATGAATCAGCTCGCAAAGAATCCGTGGCGGCCCAATTGCGCAGTGAAAGAAAAAAATTAGAAAGTGATACGTCCTGGAATGAGTTGTTGCGCACGCACAATGAACTCAGCCGTAAAATTGAATCACAAAATTTAGTTTCCCGCTTGCAGACCGAACGAGCAAAGGCGTTGCAAACGAAATTAAGCCGTGGACGCGCAATCACGACAGATGTGGTGAATTCCGAACAAGACGCTTCGGATTCAGAACTGGATTTAATTCGATTGAAAATTGAACAGCGAAAACTAGAAGCGCAAACGAAGAACTATGTTGTGCTGAAGGAGTCCCCATGAATTTACCAGAGCTTTCAATCCGGCGACCAATTTTTATCACCTGCATAGTATTATTCATGTTGGTGATCGGCTATTCCTCATTAAAAAAAATGCCGGTGGATCAATTTCCCGATGTTACTTTTCCAATTGTTTCTGTCTATGTGCAGTATCCCGGTGCATCGCCCATCGATATGGAACGCCAGGTTTCTAAAATCATCGAAGACGAAGTTTCCAGTCTTTCTGGTTTAGACACTTTGTCTTCCAACAACTACGATTCTGCGGCTTTATTAATTATCAAATTCCGTTTGGGCATCGATATCAAAGACGCCGAACAGCAAGTTCGCAACCGCATTGGCAATATTCGTTCAAAGCTGCCGACAGAAATCAAAGAACCGATTATTCGCAGATTTGATCCTGCCGATCAGCCGATTATATATATGGCGGTGACGTCTTCTTTGCCGGAAGGAGAATTATTTGATTTGGTTGATCAAAATATTAAGTCGCAATTTGAGCGCATTTCCGACGTAGGACAGGTTGCGATTTACGGTGGACGAAAAAAAGAAATTCATGTTTTGATCGACCGAGAAAAATTGCAGGACCGACAGATATCCATGATCCAGGTTGCCAGACGCATTCAAGAAACTTCTAAAGATATTCCTATCGGGAAAGTGGACAATGCCAAAAGTGAAGTTTCATTAAGAACTTCAGGAGAATTTACTAGTTTAGATGAATTGAAAAAAGTTTCGGTTAATTTTTTGGGTTCCGATCGTGGTGTTCAGTTAAAAGAAATTGGTGAAGTCATTCAAACTTTAGAAGAACCTCATCGCTTATCGACCATCAACGGAAAAAATGCATTATTACTGGCCGTGTTTAAACAGACGGGTGCGAATACTGTTGCCGTGGCGGATCAAGTAAAACTTGCCATTAGCAAAGTGAACGATAATTTGAAATCCAGAAAAATCGATGCGGACGTTCAACTTGTGCGCGATGCCTCGAGACCCATTCGTTTAAATGTCGAGGACGTCAAACAGAGTATTATTCTGGGAATTTTATTGTGCGTTATCGTAGTGTTTTTCTTTTTGGGATCAGCCAGATCTACTTTTATTACAGGTATGGCTTTGCCCAATTCATTATTGGGTGGATTTATCATTATGGCTGCGATGGGATTTTCCATCAACATTATGACTTTGCTGGCATTGTCATTGGCGGTGGGACTTTTGATCGACGATGCCATTGTGGTGCGAGAAAATATTTTTCGACATATGGAATTGGGAAAATCCCCCAGACAAGCGGCCCTGGATGGAACTAAGGAAGTTGCCTTGGCCGTTGTCGCAACTACTTTAGTGGTGATTGCAGTATTCGGACCGATATCCTTTGTGCCGGGAATTGTCGGGCAGTTTTTTAAACAATTTGGATTGACGGTTGTGTTCACAATGTTGATTTCACTTTTCGATGCGTTCACAGTAGCGCCGATGTTGTCAGCGTATATGGCTGCACCCAATGGACATAGCAAGGGCAAAGGATTTATTGCGCGCATCTTAGCATCGTTTGATCGCGGACAAACTCGTTTAGAAAATTTTTATGAGTCCATGTTAAATTGGACCTTAGGCAATAGAAAAAAACTTCTGGCAATTGCCTTTGGTATTTTTGCTGGATCCATAGTCTTAATGAAATTCATTCCGAAAACTTTTTTGCCAGCTGCAGAGCTAGGTGAATTTTCGGTGAATGTTGAATTGCCGATAGGAACTTCTTTGGAAGGCACAGATATTTATACCCGCAAGGTCGAAGACGAACTTAAAAAATTTAAAGAAATAGATTTGATACTTAAAAACGTCGGCAACGATCAGTTTGAATCCAATAAGGCAAACTTTTTTGTGCATCTGATTCCGCGCAAAGAACGCAAATTAAATACTTCAGAAATGAAGGCCGAAGTTCGTGAAAAATTAAAAATATTCAAGGAAGCCTTAATTGCTGTTTCTGATATCGATATTTCTGGGCAAGGTCAGAAACCCTTAAATTTATTTATTGTCGGCGATGATTTGAAAACTGTGACGGAATATTCGGATAAATTACGAGGGCGCATTGCTAAAATCAAAGGTTTGGTCGATGTGGATACGAATTTCCGTTCGGGGAAGCCAGAATTTAAAGTTATTTTTGACCGAGAAAAATCTGAACGATTGGGAATTTCAACCTCGACAGCAGGCTTAGAATTGCGTTATCGCACCGAAGGCGCCGAACCGGCCACCTTCCGCGAAAATGGTATTGAATACACTATTCGCGCAAAACTGAAAGAAGATCAGAAGGATTTGCGCGCCAATTTTAATACGACCCAAGTTCCGAATCAGAATAATAATATGATTCCACTTTCAAAAATTGCTGTCGGTGAATCCACCACGGGTTATTCGCAGATAAATCGGCAAAACAAAGGTCGGTATGTGGCCATCAGTGCAAACCTGGGTGCTGATGGAAATATCGGATCAGCCACAGATGAAATTGAAAAAATTGTTAAAACTGAAATGGTATTGCCAGCAGGTGTTGATTATCGTTTCGAAGGCCAAGCACAAGACTTCAAAGATCTAATAAATAATATGCTCATTGCAATGGGGTTAGGGGTTTTGTTTATTTATTTAGTATTGGCAAGTTTGTATGAAAGTTTCATCACTCCGTTTACGATTTTGCTGGCCCTGCCCTTGGGAATCAGCGGCGCAATGTCGGCTTTGTTTTTCACTGGAAAATCCATCGATATTTTTTCTATCATCGGGGTCATTTTGCTTTTAGGGGTCGTGGCAAAAAATTCGATTTTGCTGGTGGATTATATCCAACATTTAATGCGCGAAGGAGTGGAAAGAAATTTGGCTATTGTAAAAGCTTGTCGCACACGGCTGCGCCCAATTCTGATGACCAGCCTGGCGCTGATTTCAGGAACCATTCCCATCGCGATTGGTTTGACTGAATTGGGAACTCAGCGAATGTCGATGGGGATTGCCATTATTGGTGGTGTGATCAGTTCAACATTGCTGACACTGTTGGTTGTTCCCGCAGCCTTTGGTTACATTGAAAATTTTCGAATTTGGCTGGGAAATTTTTTAAAAAGTCTAAGCGGTGGAAGTCCTGCTGTCGATACGCAGAAGATTCAGGACCTTAGATAATTTGGAATTGAAAATCAAATGAGAATAGCGCATCTTAAAGAAATAATTTCTTTAAGGAGTATCAAATGAAAAAAATTGATTTATCACGCAGACAGTTTTTCCAAACTTCGGTGATGGGGCTGTTGGGTCTTAGCGTATTGAGTTCGCTGAAAGTTTTTGGACAAGAACGCAGACGCGGCGGGTCAACTGAGGCAAAATCAGCAGATTTACCTCTTGTTAAAGTTACAGATGACAATGCAAAAGCAGTTAACTACGTAGAAAAACATTCCGATGTAAAAAAAGCGGAATTAAAAGTGGAACGCCAAGGCGTCAAATGGGATAAACAAAAATGTGAAAATTGTGGCTTTTTCAAAGCGGCCGGAAAAAAAGGTGCTGCTGGAACTTGTCAGATTTTCCCAGGGAAATGGGTTAAATCAACGGCATGGTGTTCAACTTGGAATAAAGGCGCATAAGCATTTTTTTTCAGCCTAGATCCACGACAAGGCTGTATCGATTAAGCGTTTTCGGAATTTCAAATCATTATTTTCAAATGGAAGCTGCGCGATGCCCAAAATTCTGCGCAGCATTTCAGCGCCAGCAAACTGGCGTATCAGTGCAGTATTAATATTTTGCCAAGTTTTAAATTCACTTTCGATCCAGTCACAAGTGCTTTGTTTCTGCCCGGTTAAATACATATGGGCTAAGAAAACGCCTTGATCAAATTCCTTTGGACCACAAAAACAAAACTCAGGATCTAAGATATATATTTTATTTTTCACTTTCATCCAGCTGCCGGGATAAAAATCTCCGTGCAGTAAAGTGTCGTGATCTTGCAGATAAATTTCGCCTAAAGAAGAAATTTTTGTTTTGAGTTGTTCGTTGCATCTTAATGGTGCTGCTAATTGTTCTAAGCCTTCGGAAATTTGATTCAGGTCTAACAAGGCGGGATTTTGAAAAGGTAAAATAAAAATATGAGCATGATTCAATTCGCGCATCTTTTTGTTTTGGAATTTATTTTTTTGTTCAGAACTAAGTTTGATTCGGTGCAGTTCTCTAAGGTAATCCAGTAACAACTGCAAATCATCTTGCTTGAAATCGACGCGGTTTGGATAATGAAGGCTAAGATCTTGTCCTTGTCCCAAATCCTTCATAACTAAAATCTGCTGGTCTTCGTTAAAATCCAGGATTTGCGGCATATTTTCAGAAATTTTAGGGTGTTCGCAAACAAACTGATAAAAATCATTTTCAGTTTGAGTCCGCCCAATGGGGGCCGCAAACTGCGGATATTTTTCCACCCAGGGTCGGCCTTGTTTGATAATTATATTTTTATTCTGCAAAGAAACCCGCAAAGTCAGATTCATATTCCCAGGGCCCGCAGGGGCCACGGTGATAATTTCGTCTTTTTCGTCAATAAGATTACGGGACAAAAGATAATTTTTAATCTGATCAATTTTAACAGCATCCAGATGCAACATGGAATCCACCTTTAATTATGCGGATTGAACTCGCAAAGCGCGGCGTAAAATTTTACCGACATTGGTCTTAGGCAATTCGGTTCTGAATTCAACCAGCCGTGGGACTTTGTATCCAGTTAAAGATTTTTTTGCATGCAGTTTCAAATCTTCTTCCGTTAAATTGGGATCTTTTTTGACGACAAATATTTTTACCGCTTCGCCAGAGTGTTCGTCGGGAACACCAACGGCTGCGACTTCCAGCACGCCGGGATGTGAAGAAATGGCTTCTTCGACTTCATTGGGATAAACGTTAAATCCTGAAACAATGATCATATCTTTTTTACGATCGACAATTTTCATGAAACCATTTTCGTCCATAACTGCGACGTCTCCGGTCAGCAGCCAGCCATCTTTGTCCAAAACTTTTTTAGTTTCGTCGTCGCGGTTCCAGTAACCACGCATGACTTGCGGACCACGGGCACAGACTTCGCCAGCTTCGCCCAGGCCAACTTCATTGCCATTGTCATCCAGTAATTTAATTTCCGTCGAGGGCACTGGCATTCCGACCGTGCCAATGATTTCTCGGCCATCCACGGGATTGCAGGTTAAAACAGGGGATGCTTCGGTTAAACCATAGCCTTCGACAATAATGGTGCCGGTAATTTTCTTCCAACGTTCGGTTACAGTTGTTTGCAAAGCCATTGCACCAGCCACAGAAACTTTTAAATGTTTAAAAGAAATTTTGGCAAATTCAGGATGATTCATCAATGCATTAAACAAAGTATTTACACCCGACATAACAGTGAAGGGATATTTTTTAAGAATTTTAACAAAACCCCCAATATCTTTGGGATTGGTTATTAAAATATTATGAGCACCCGAACGCATAAAGGCCAAACAGTTTACCGTCAAAGCAAAAATATGATACATCGGCAATGCGGTGATGCTGACTTCTTTGGCTTCCACAAGAAGTGGTTTAATCCATTCAGAAATCTGCATCATATTGGCGACAATATTTCGGTGAGTCAAAATAGCGCCTTTGGCCACACCAGTTGTTCCGCCAGTATATTGCAAGAAAGCAATATCTTGTCCGTTAAGAACAACTTTGGACGAAGGCTCTAGGGCGCCCAATTCCAGGGCTTGGCGAAAATGATAGGCCTGGGGCAAATGATATTCAGGAACCATTTTTTTGACGTATTTAATCACGGAATTAATCAGAAGATTTTTTGGAAAGGCAAAGGCATCGCCCAGTTCAGTGACAACCACAGATTCAATGTCAGTTTGTTTAATAATATCTTCCAGTAAGTGAGCAAAATTGGCCAGGATCACCACGCATTTTGCACCGGAATCTTTGAACTGATGCTGCATTTCCTTGGCGGTGTAAAGTGGGTTGGTATTGACGACAATCAGTCCGGCTTTCAACGCACCAAAAAGCGCAATTGGAAATTGCAAGACATTCGGCATTTGCAAAGCAATCCGGTCGCCTTTTTTTAAACGCAATTCATTTTGTAAAAACGAAGCAAAATTTTCCACGCGCGCATTCAGTTCAGAAAAAGTCAGCGTAGTTCCCATATTGGTAAACGCGGGGCAGTGGCCGAATTTGGTGACGGCTTCGTCGAAAACATCCCAAATCGAAGGATACAGTTCGGGATTGATCATAGGGGAAATCTCTTTGGGATAGTTTTTTAACCAGAATTTTTCCATGTCCTACTATTGCATGTCTTGGGAATCTCAAGCAACTTTATAGTATGCTGATGTTGTTGAAGTGTTTTTTCTTTTTGCCTTTATTTGCCTCTGACTACGTAAAAATCCGTAAAATATCCGAGCAAGTGGATCCAGTAATCTCGCAGGCAATTTGGGTGGTTACTGGCGAAAAACCGCGTACTGCTTTTGCTTTGCTGGCGAAGGCAGCTCGTAAATTAGGTCAGGAAAAAGCTTTGCATGCGGCGGGTCTATTTTCCCAATGCGAACAGTATGAGGCTGTTCGAAACGGCAGCGAAATCCATTTTTATTTTAACTGTCTGAAGAAAAAAAAGGAATGGGCCGTCGTCAGTATAAATAATTCCAGCACCTATAATATTAGTTTTGACCCCCAGGAACTGACCGATATTTTTGGTTTAGGTCCGTCGCTGTTGGGAAATAAAAGCAGTTGCCTGGTGCGTTTAGATCTAAAAGATGCCGTCAGTGATGTAAATTGCAGTTTCTGGTCCCAGGAAGTACAGGGGAAGATTTATAATTTCGAACAATTAAAATATTCCCGAGATGGTTTAATCACTTTAAGTTTAAAAGGCAGTATCAAAGAAAATTTAGTTCTGACTAGAACTTTTACTGCCACAGTTCCCAAGTCGGGAAAAATTTTTTCTGTGCAAAAAGAAGTTAAAAAGTTAACTGCAGACGGTTTGCCGCAGCCCATTCCACCGACTGTGGCAAAGCCCGCTCCGGTTCGGTTTGAACAGCCAGCCCATCCAGAAATTCCAACTGATCCAGATTTAATTCGCATGCAGCGAGGACAGTTTAATCGACCGGTTCGGCCACTGCCTCCGACTGCCCCAAAGAACCAAGCATTGCCACAAAACCTTAATGAGCAAGAACAAAAAAATCTGGATGAAAATCAAAATCTGGATGAGCCTCCACCCGAAATTCCCAACACCGGAAGGTAGGTTTGGAACTGAGCCAAGAAATTCCTGATTTCAAAGTAAATTTAATCGATTCAGTTTAAACTTCCAGGTCGTAGTTGTCCGTTATGCAACTTTAAACTCGGCACTCACTCGCTTGGCAGGCGGGCGCACACTCACCATTCAATAAGAAGCGGTTCCTGTAAAAGCTGTAGTTTTTTAGAAAGTTTAGGATCCTAAATCCCCGCATAACAAATTACCTAATCACGATCTCGATTGTGCTTACCGCAAAGCAGCCGCAAATTTTCGATCGAATTGTCGCCCTGATGCCGAAACGGATGCACATGATCAAATTGAATTTGGTAACGAGATTCACATTTTTTCTGGCTGTTGGGATCAACAAACTGACAACAACCTTGGTCGCGCTGCCAAACGATTTTTTTTACCGAAGCCGAGATATAACGAGATCGCTTGGGGCTAGGTTTATCTTGGACGCGTCTTTTTGCGGCGATGGGATTCGGTTTTTCTTTTGAGTTTTCTTTTGAATCTTCGGATAGAGGTTCGGCGCCGGTAGTGCTCGCATTCTGTTCGACTTGGGAAGCATCGGTCGATTTATTTTGATTGGATTTTTTGTGAAAGGAATTCTTTTTAGCCAACTGTCCATGCAGTTTTTCGACAATAACTTTAAAAAATTGAGATTGGGTCATATCGGGATTCTGGTGCGACATCCAAAGTTTTAGCTCATCCATTTTTTCTTTGGTCTCGGCATCTACCACAAAACGAAGTTCTGTTAAGTTTTCAGATAGGACTTTTTCTTGTTCTTTGGATTTAAAACAAAGCTCGGGGGCCAATTTAAATAATTCCTTATCGGCTTCGCGGGTCGACTTATTTTCCAGCTTTCTAAAAAGCTCGGTTTTTTCTGCAATCGAGATTTTTTTGCCAGAATCACTGGCTTTCTTGTTAAGGAAATTCTGGCCCTGGGAAACAACCGAAAGACTTAAGGACTTATCAGCAATTTTTTCCCTTAATTCCGGAATTTCTGAAATCGCGCGAGCCGCTTGAATTCTGCGCATCGCCGATGATGGTTCGTAGCCTAAATCTTTGGTCACAAAATCGAACAACGAACTAAAGCCAAGTTTTAAAAAAATCTTTCTTCGGTTGATTTCTGAAATCAGTTCGATCACCTGCAAGGTTAGATCTTGTTCGTTTTTGGCAGCCTTCCTGATTTCCTTGATCAGCTCGCAGTTATCCAAGGATTTGAAAATTTCTTCTTTCGGCAAAGGTTGCGTTTGCGCGAGGGGCGTCGTTTCCCCAACAGAGTTATCTTTTGTGGAAATACCTGCAGACGCAGAACTTTCAACTTCAGAAAGTTCAGGCCAAAATTCCAATTGAACCTCTTTCGAGTAATCGTATTCTTCCTGCACAAATCCTCATTTCTGCTTCAAGATCGAAGTAGAAAAAACTTATCACAGGTTTTTAAAATGCAATTTTTCTGGTTTTCCCAAATCGCGAATGCGCGAAATAAACCTTGGTTTAAACGCACAAATCTGGCTATTGGCTGATTCTTAGGGAAAATTCTGAGAATTAATTTCTTGGAAAAAATAATTTAAATTAGGCGTATTTAATCACTTGAAAAACCCGTCAATAATTTTTATTTTTTAACGCGATAGCGATACCAAAAGGAACGGCGCACCCTTTTTCTGTTTGCTGGGATCGGCAAGCAGATGGCGGTCCGGTTCCGAGGCCATTCTTGGTTATATTCCCCATCATTTTGGAATAAAACTAATGGACGGCAATCATTTAAATATCACGCTCGAAATGACATC
>JBBQHD010000080.1:0-12616 GCA_038323665.1 Bdellovibrionales bacterium | reverse complement strand
AGGTCCGTGCGTTTTTTAAGTTGCTGAATCGGTTGTAGTTTTGCTGCGTTCACTGCAAATAAGTTATATAGGATGCGGTGCATCCGCAAGTTTCTACAAAGTTTGCTTAGAGATAATGCGGATGCGGCGGTTGGGGTTGCTGGCTTGACCGGATGCAATTTCGAGCCAATTTTCACCCTGAGACAATTCGATTAAATCCGTTTCAAATTGCGAAGCTGATTTTGCAAAAACCGTGGCCGTAAAACCATTGGTTTCATTGCGCACAGACAGGGACTGAATTTTCTGCGAAGCCGCGCAGGTTGTGCCTTTCAAGCGAACGAATTCACCTTTTACTTCCATAGAAAGCGCGTCGGTTTTACAAGGAATTTCGTGAACAACATCGATTTGATTTACCAATTGCAACGAGGCCGGGGCTCGGTGACTTTTAGTTGTAATTGCATAAACAGCCAAGCTCGTTCCGATTAAAAATAAGAACGATAAAGACCATATTTTCTTCGCACGCATAGACTTTAGATCGGCTATTTTGCTTAAAAACTCAAGATAATCTTATGATCAACTATTTTTTATCGGTGCTAATAGCGAACTTTTTCACACCCAAGCCCTTAACTAGATCGATGATTTTGACCACTTTACCGTGAGCAACTTCTTGATCAGCTGAAATTACGGCTTGAACGTCGGGATTTTTTGCCAGCTCTGCTGTGACTTTGGATTTGATTTCTTCTTCGCTTGAAACTGCCCCATTTAGATACAGTTGCCCTTTTATGTCGATAGAAAGACTTAATTTACTTGGGGCCGTTTGTTCTCCGCTGGCGGCTTTGGGTAAATTTACATTGATGGCGGGTTTCATAAATAAAGGTGCAGTGACCATGAAAATAATTAAGACCACTAAAATTACGTCGACTAAGGGAACGACGTTAATTTCTGCTAATGGTTCGTCGGCTTCGGTGACTTTACCCATTTAGTTGGCCTTTTGTTTAGCGTAAGCAATGCCAAGTTCTTTCAAAGACTCAATACTGTGCAAAATGGATTTTACGCGTTTTTGGAAATAGTTGTAAAAAACACCGGCTGGAATTGCCACCATCAAACCTGTGGCCGTTGCAATCAGCGCCATGGAAATCCCCGCCATCACCGTCTGCTGACCGGCTTCGGGGGCTGTGGCCAAATCTTGAAAGGCTTTCATGACGCCAAGAACCGTTCCGAATAGTCCAACGTAAACGGCGTTGTTTGCAACGGTTGCCAAGAAGGATAAAAATCTTTCCAAATCAGGGCGTTCCACCAACATGAAGGAAGAAAAAAGTTCTTCCAAACCGCTGACTCCGTTGACGCGAATGTGTCGCAAAGCCATGGCGGCGGCTCGGCCTTCCATGCCGGTGTCTTTGGCCATGGATTCGAAATCTTCTAAACTATTGGTTTGTAGTGCGGTGCGGATGCGGTCGCGCATCTTTGAGGATTCTGCGAAGACTTTGCTTAAATAGAAGAATCTTTCCAAGATCATCCCGATGCTTAAAATGCTGAGCACCAGTAAAATTCCAAGAACTACTTGATCTGCATAGGTTGCAAGAGCAAAAATTTTTTCAGCAAGCATGAAACACTTCCTTTTCTTCCTTTTTTTATCATTCGGGTTATTTGGATGTAAATCAAGTAACTCGCCATCGGTGATCATCATCGTCGTGGAAAAGTGGCCCCACCTAGATCCTCGCATTGAATCTAGTTTTTCAAAAAGTGAAAACTGGATCAAATTAAATCGCGCATGGGCTCCCTCGACTTTGGTCCTTCCCAATATTGCTTCGCTGCTGGCGGGGTCGAATCCTTCTTTTCATGGAGTGCACTGGAACGACACCGATTATTTACCACCGGAAATTCAAACCCTGCCCGAAGTTTTAATTGAAAAACATTATCGCACCGCTTTTTTTTCCGGCGCCTTTCCCATTGTGCGAAAAACGGGCATCAATCAAGGCTTTGAGTTGTTCGATGATAATATCAGCCCTAATATCAATCGCCCCTGGCGACGAATGCAAAAATCTTTGGATCGATATTTTAGATGGCAACGCGAAGAAGTAAATGGACAAAGTTCTTTGGCCGTTTTTTATGTGCCTGATTTGGTTTTTGATGAAATTGATCCCGATCGCGAATCTATTTTTGATTCATGGGAAAAACTAGAAGCACAAATTCAGCGTTTGAAATCTTTCTTGGTCGAGAAAAAAGTTTTCGATAATACCTTGATTGCTGTGGTGGGCTTGTCTTATCCAGAAAACTTGGACATCGATACCACAGAATCTTACCGGGCCAGTATTTTATTACATGGCACTGGATTTAAAGAAAAATTGGCGGGAACTGCCGATCAGGATTGGACTTTGAAAGATCTAAAAGGATTTTTTGAAAGTGTTCTTTTTAAAAGTCCCTTTGAATTGGTTTTCCATGCGGATTTCGACAATCCATGGAAAGAACAAAATAATTTACCTGACGATAAATCGGCGCCCGGTTGGATGCGAAAAAATGGGCCTGCATGGCTGTATCCCAATTTGGAAAAAAATCTTTTGCAGCAATTTAAAAATGATGAACGAAAATATTCGCAAAGCCCCCGATGGCGTAAATGGGCGCTGCAAATTGGCCTTGAACGCGAAGACTGGGCTTTTGTGAAAAGAATCAATCGGCTGGAAAAAAATCAGCCGGTGGATTTTATTCTTAGTTCGCAGGAACATCCGGTTGATAAATTCAAAGCGGCCGATTTGCCAGTGGGTTTTGAATTGGTTGCAGATATTTTGGGAACTGAAAAACGCAAGCCCACTAATCGCATGTTTATTCATGATCTAAATAATTTAACTTTGTTGAAATGGAATGCAGCCATGGGGTTTCGCTGGCTGGATCAAGAACGCGAATCGGAATTGCCTTTTCATCAGACTTTGATTTTTAAATCTAAGTCATTTAAATCTTATCGAAAATTAATGTTGTCTCAACCTAAAGAGAATACTTTGCTTGACCCATCCAAAATGGATAGTCCGGATGAGTTTTAATCCAAAGATTGGTAAATGTTTCTAGGTTTTCAATTTTTTTGGTGAAAAATTCTTTGGGTAAATCGTGGGCCGCAACCAGCATCCATTGATCATTTTTTTGCAATGACAATTCGCCGTATTGAACCGCGATGGAAGATTCTATGCCCAGTAATTTTTGCGGCAATGGGGAATGCAAATCCGCCTTACCCATGGCAGTTCGCAAATCTAAAGGTGTTGCCACCGGCAGATTGCTGAAACCTTTTCTTTGAATAAAAGCCTGCGGCTGGCCGACTTGGGCCCAAGACCACATATTGGCAAAAGAACTTAAGGCAAAAATTTCCACACCCGCCTGATATTCGCTTTGGTTTAAAACTCGCAGCAACATTTCATTGGCCAGCATGCAGCCCACCCGCAATGCATTGGCTTCATTGCCCACACCAGGATCGAATTTAAAGGGCGAAGTCACTTCGACATCCCCACGCGATGCCTCGACATACTGAGTGATTTCTTGAATCACCCGATCAGCAGCTTCTTGTGCACCCCAGACGGTTGCAACCAACAACAAACTATTCTGAAATGCCAAGTGTACTGTTGGTTTGGGGCGGAACATGGTGGAATTAAATGAACGCTGTTCAAATTGAATCACAGGGCACCGTATTTTTTTAATTTAATGCGGGCTTTTTTGTAATACTCGCCGTCTGTGATGTCGCGCTGAATGATTTTTTTCCATTTCTGTTTCGCGCCATCTTTGTTTTCAAAACCTTCGACATTGCCGAAACTTTCTTCCAGAATTCCTTCTTGGTAAAGGACCATCATTTCCTTGCGCAAATCAGCTACCAATGCGGCTTCGCGTTCTTTCAGGTTTTCGTTTTTTGTATCGATCTCTTGGGCCTTGCGGAAATTGACAATAGCTTCTTTTAAATTTTTATTTTTTTCTGCTGCTTCGGCTTTGACCACAAAACTTTTCGCCATGCTGGCAATTTTTCTTTGTATTTCTGAACGTTGACCTCGGGCATTTTTCTTCAGGCGATTTGGATCTGGCAATGAACTGCCTTCTACTTTTTCATAAGTTTCAATCGCTGCAATATAACGACCTTGTTTTTGCAATTCCTTGGCTTTGTTATAAATCGCAAATAGTTTGGCAACTTCAGCACTGACTGCTTTTTTCTGAGCCTGTTCCACAGCTAGGCTTGCCTGCGTCCTTTCGATTTCCGTCCACAATTCTTGAAAGGACGGATGCTCTGGATTAAAAGCAATGACATCGCCCAAGCATTTTTCAATGTCTTCACGAGTTACATAGCGTTTGATTTTCAGTTTGCATTCGGCAGATTTGATTTTAATTTTTTCTTCTTGGTCTAATTTATTTCGTTCTCGCTCAGCCTGAACTCGTTGCTGTTGTTCGACGAAAATGGCTTCTTCGGAAAGCTTCATCAAGTCTTTGGATTCTTCGTCATTGGGGGCCAGTTCTAAAATTTTGGCCAATTCACCTTTGGCAAATTCGTATTTACTTTGCAAATAATAGGATTTTGCCAGTGTAAAAGTTTGTTTTACAAATATTTTTTGTTCCGGCGTCAGCTGAGTAAACGGATCCGTTTTTAAGGAAACACTTTGATTGACAGGCGCTGGGGGTGGCTCATTGGCTGGAAAAAACTGATAACCAATGACGACGGCGGCAACAGCCAACAAGGCTAAGCGCAGATTTTTATTATTATTTTCTTTGACCCTGGGGGCGGCACTGACTTGCGAACTGATGGAATAATCCTGTGACGGCGGCTGATAAAGACTAGGTAAGCTTTTGCTTAATTCATCCATTCGGTCACTGTATGAGGCATCGTGAATTTCAAAAGTAATTTGATTGTGCAAAACTGAAATCACATCGCCGCTGTGTAAAACGGTTGGCTCAGAATTAGAAATAGTTTTTCCATTTAGTTTGGTGCCGTTGGAACTTTCTAAGTCTAATAAAGTATATGATTTTTTTATTTTGCGAATTTCAAATTGTTTACGGCTTAGCTTGCTGTCCCGAATTACAATTTGCGAACTGGTGTCGCGGCCCACGATCCAGGCTGGTCCACCTTGCAGTTTGTAAATATCTTCAGTGCCTGTTTCAGGGTTTAGCCTTTTTAAAATAACAAATTCCTTGTTGATGGCCACATAAGTTTTTTCGTCCGAAATTTTTTCCTGAACTTCGGGCGCAAGTTCTACGGGATTTTGTTCGAGCTCATCAGGAACTTCCATCAATCTAAATTCGTAGTTGCCGACTTTCCACTGCGAGCCCACTTCCAATTCTGATTTTTCAATTTTTTCGCCGTGGACATAAATATCCCCAAATCGCGACATGGATTCTAATTGCCATTTGTTGTCTGCGAATTTAATTAAGAAATGTTCTCTGGATATCCCGTTTTCAGCTTCTAAAACGATGTTGCAATCTATTTTTCGCCCTGCTTTGTAAATATTTTCTTCGTTTAATGGGAAATCTTGCAAATGCTGGCCATTGCGAGAAATTTTAATTATTTTTTTCATTTAAAATCTCCCTTCTAAGGCGCTGTCGCATTGTTGATATTTTGCCTTGGCCTCTTTGTATTCCGGTCTTAGGTAATCTCCGCCCAGCATGGTCATGACATTTCTAAAGCTGGATCTGCACAGACGGTAATTGGCTTTTTCTAAATAGCGATTGCCTTGCAAAAGATGAAACTGAATCATCTCGTCCAATTTAATTTCGGAAAGTTGTTTATAACGTTTAGCCAATTCATTCTCGGGGTCTAAATTGACTACGATTTGAAAGGCCTCACGTGCGCGCTGGTATTGTCCTGATCGATAGTCTCTGTAACCGTGGACGAAATGCTCTAATGCTTTTTGATAACTTAGATTCCCAAGACGTTCTTTTCTGTCTTTGAATTCCTGCAAAATATCTTGGCCTGGTTTATCCAGCAGCTGCAATTCTTCGGCTGTACGGAAAGATTTTGTGCTGGTTGGCTGCGCAGATCTTTTCGTAAAGAAATACAGTGCAAACAGCACGCCTAAAACAATTGCAAAACTTAAATAAGAATTGCTTTCAGGTTTTTTTGCAGAAGACATTTTGAAAGTCGTGGCCGTTGGTTTTTCCGGCAAGGATTTTTTCAAAGGCATTTGAATAACATTGGATCTAGCTTGTGTTGCAATTTGCAAACTGGGCGCATCATATTGCCACAGAATTTCCGATTCGCCCACTTGCAGTCGGTCCCCAGGGTTTATCACACCTTCGGTGACGGCCACATCATTTAATAAAAGATTGTTTTTCTGGCTTAAATTTTTAAAATGCCATTGGTAATTAAACCAGTTTAATTCTAAATGCTTGCGACTGATTTTTGCATCATTGGTCAAAACGATATCATTTTCAATTGCGCGTCCTAGACTTATCTGATTTTGGGCAAAATTCATTTTATGACCAGAGTGTGGGCCTGATCTAATTTCTAACGATAATTTCCCTACGGGACTGGCGGGCTGTGCACTCATGCAGTGCCTCCGTCATTGGGGGAAATCGAAATCAAAAAATGACTTAACTGACTGCCATTGAAAAAGGCCTGACATTTTATTGTGCAAGGATGACCAGAAAATTCTAATTGATCGGTTTGCAACATGGATGGATTTTCTTTGGCGCGCAGGATTAATTCCGAAATATTTTTTCTTAAACTTCCGTCTGACAATGAATCTAAGGATTGTCCTTGAATTTGCATTGCTGGAACACGAATTAATTTTTCAAATGCTTCATTGCAGGTCCACATACTGCCTTCGGCACGTATTGCCAAGGTTGGATAAGCCATCAGTTGCACAAGACTTTGCACTTCTGATTCAAAATATGGATTGTTGATTTGTTCTTGCGAAGATTTTTCTTGGGAACGAATGATAAAGCTATTGAAATTTTCAATCAATCTTTGCAGTGGCGGGAAAATAAATGGGAAGGCAAAAGATTCTTTTTTGCCTCGTAAAATTTCATCAATTTGTTTGTTTAAACTGTGAATGGGATGTTCGATCAATTTATATAGGAATAAAAATAAAAATAACCCAATTATGGCTGATAAAATAAGGGTTTGGAAAAACAGACTTAAGACTCGGCCATCGTCAAAGGCCAAACTGCCAATGTCATATAATATGACGGCATGGGCTTTCACAATGGGATCACCCGTTTGTGGATCAAAAAGTCCGATGGGCCAACTGGCCCCGATCGTTGAATTATCCACCTGAGCAACCGTCGATTTTAATTCTTTGCGCGCAGAAACGACGAAAGGTAAATCAGGGCTATTTCCCGCTTGCGAAGAAGGCGCAAGAATGACTCCGTCAGCTTGTTGCACAATCATAGCACGACGAACGCCGTCTTCGATTTCAATTTGATGAGTGCTAAGACTTGTATACGAACCCTTAGCCATGGCTTGTTGATTGGCGTTGGCCAAAGCACGCGCCAAAGATTGCGCCCGTCTTTTGCTTTCAGAAATAATGCTCGACCGAGTGATCTGAACCATCGGGACCATCGACAGCAAAGTGGAAACGATGACAAATACAATGATAAATCCCGCCAGCACATAGCGGAATTCCAAAATCTGCGGCAGCTTGTAAATTCCAGGCATTGCGACATCTTCGATGTATTGATCCAGTTTCGCTTGGAAAGTTGCCGGAGCTGGTTGCAAATTCATCGCTGCATTTCCTGAAAATGCGGCGGGCAACATGTCTGAATTTGGAATCAATTCGAACATTAAATCATGAATAAGGATTTTATCACCGGAATTCAGACTGGTATTTTTAACTTTTACTCCATTGATAAAACAACCATTGCTGCTGCCTAAATCCTGGAAAATAATATTTCCTGGGTTGACCTGTATGGAACAATGTTCTTTGGAAATTCCAGCACTTGCCAAGCGAATATCGCAATGAGGCCCGCGGCCTAAAATATTTTTCCCTGGTTTCAGTTTAACTAAACTGCCTGCTTGCGCAGAATTAAGAAAGCGAATCGCCCACATAGAGCTGATCTCCTTTCTTAATTTGCAGGCGTTCGATGCTGCCTGCGGCCAGTTCAATCACTGAATCTGCTGCCCAAACTGGGCCAGCAAATTTCCAGGGCTTGATGGATGAATAGGTTTTACAAACTTCATTTTTTTTATTTAAGAAAATACAATCAATCGAAAATTGCATTCCAACTGTGTGAATGGCATTACAAGCTGGAAACAATACGGCACTGTCTGATTGCAAATTTTTGCGCCCCAATAATCCGCGCAGACGCTGCCAAAAAGTAATGGCGACTTCTAGTTGCGGAATAAGTATGGCCTTGCGATTTGCACTCCACAGTTTGGTCATTTATTTACCCCCATACATAAGGGAAATAACCACAGGGCCAAAAACCATTATGAAAACGGCTGGAACAATAAATATCATCATCGGAATTAAAATGGCTTGCGATGCGCGGGCCCCAAGTTTTTCTGCACGCATAAATCTTTCGTTGCGCATTTGAATCGATTGATCTTTCAGAACTTTCGCAATCGGCGCGCCCGAACTTTCGGCATCGATCAAGACCGCCACAAAACTTGTGATTTCGGACATTTCTAATCTTTGCGCCATTTCTTTTAAGGCTTGTGCTTTCGAGGATCCAATTTGCACATCGCTAAGCACATTGCCAAATTCAATGGCCAGAACGCTGTCAGTTCCCTGGGCCTTGTCCACTAACTTTTGCATGGCCGAGAAAAAATCCAGTCCAGCTTCGACCGACAAAGCCAACAGATCAATAAAAAATGGCAAATCAGTTCGCACCGAAATTTCGCGTTTCTTTTTGTTGGCCTTGGCATGCATGATCGGCAAATAGTATCCAACTGGAATCATCAAAATAAAAAAGGCAGGATTGATTTTTATTTCTAAAGCAAAATTTAGAATTCCTAAGAAAACTGGAAAGAAAATCGCCCACAGTAATTGCATTCCAATAAACTCGTCTTCATTTAATTCCCGCGACAAGCCTGCGGTTAATATTAATTTGCGCACACGCTTGCGGTAATTGGCACTTTTTATTCGCATGGCATGTTTTAAAGTGAATTGATGAATCAGCGGGCGCGACAGATTGACAATCCCGCTGTTGGATTTTACCGGCGCAGAATTATTGGCCCAGGACAATTGTTCTTTGTCTTGGGTGTTCACCAACAATACGGATACCAATAAATAAACGGAAATGCCGGCGAAAAATAATCCTACGATCAGAAGTAATTCAGCACTACCCATTTTCGATCCTTTGGTGTTTACATAAATGCATGCATAAACTCATACTTGCTTCACAATCTCCACGGCGCAGGGAAATTCTGACCCGCGAGGGTTTTGAATTCACCGCACTTCCATCTCAAGTATCGGAAAATCCTGATGAAAGTTTGAATATTCCAGAGCGAATTCTGGATATTGCCCGTCGAAAGGCCTGGCATATTTTTAACAGCCTAGAAGTGAAAAATAGATCGACAGTGGGACAGGCTCTAATCGTATTGGCTGCCGATACAGAGGTCGTGATCGAAAACCGCACTTTGGGAAAACCCGAAGACGCCGATGCTGCTTTTGCAATGTTAAGACTTTTGTCGGGGAAAACTCATGAAGTGATCACTGCTGTTGTGTTGATCGAAAATATTTCTGGTGCCGAGACGTCTCATCTTGAGACAACGAAAGTTATTTTTAAAGAATTAACGGACCAACAAATTCAAAATTATATTCAAACCGGGGCGCCTTTTGATAAGGCCGGCGGTTACGGAATTCAAGATGACAGCAAATATTTTGTCGAACGCTTTGACGGAGATTACGACAATATTGTTGGGCTGCCGATCACTGCGATTAAAAAAATATTTATGGAAAAAAACTGGCGGATTATAAAATGAGCGAGGTTACGGAAAATCTTTTAAAAATTCATCAGCGAATTGAAACTGCGTGCGTTCGTTGCGGAAGAAACTCTTCGGAAGTAAATTTGATTGCAGTTTCTAAGTTGCAAGATTTGGAAAAAATTCGCCAGGCTTTGCTGGCCAGTCAAACTAATTTTGGGGAAAATTATGTGCAAGAATGGCAGGAAAAAGCCGGAAAATTTCTTTCAGAAAAAATTCAGTGGCATTTAATCGGACATTTGCAGAAAAATAAATGCAAATTAATTACTGGTAAAATGTTTCGCATTCATTCGGTAGATTCACTGGAATTGTTAGAAATTTTAAACCGCAAAGCTGGCGAAAAAAATATATCCGAGAAAATTTTACTGCAAATAAATGTTGCTGGCGAATCCTCGAAAGAAGGTTTTTCCGGCGATTCTTTCGAGAAGGTTTTTTCCAATAATTATTCTAATATTCAAATTATGGGTTTGATGACGATGCCGCCACTTGCAAATACGCCCGAACAAAATCGTTCCCACTTTCAAGCCTTAAGAAAAATTCGCGATGGATTACAAAAAAAATACTCTGTCCAACTACCCGAATTATCAATGGGAACAAGTTCCGATTTCGAAATCGCGGTCGAAGAAGGCGCCAACTGGATTCGGGTTGGTTCGGAAATTTTCGGTCGAAGAAATTGACGTTATTACTGCGGGAATTGCATTGCCGGTCATAAAATAATCCTTTCAATCCGAAGTATTACTTCAGTTTATCATGATAAACTGAAGTATCAAATCGAATACAGGCCGAGCGACGCCGGCATTTAATTATTTCCTAAGTTCGTCTTCTTGTTTGCGGGCGCGGGCTAGAATTTCGTCGATTTTGGATTGAGTTGTCTGATTTTGTTTGTCCAGTTCCGCATCGCGTTCGGCTTTGGCTTTTTGTCTAATTTGTTCGACTGCTTGATCGTTTTTTCCGTAAAAAATTCGATCCGTTAGATCAAAGCTTGTTGTGGTCATTACTGAAAAAAATATGGCCCCAGCTATTGCGCCTTTGATTCGCGCAAACAGACGCCGATTTTTATTTGAATCTGAATGTTGCTGCAGATCAACCAGATTACTGCGAATGCCATTTTCAATCGTCGATTCCAGCAAAGGACTTTGTAATGGCTTTTCAGGCAATTTTATTGAAAAAACCAATCCTGCGGCCAATCCCACTAATGGATAATAATTTTCATTCTGAACGCTTTCAATGGCCGACCAACCACCCGCCAATGTGAAAAAAAACATATATTTACTGAGGATTTTGGTTTTCCACAAAAGCCATCGACTGGTCGATATTTTATATTTTGCAGTGTCTAATTGTTCTTGAAATTTTTGACTGAATAACTGACGAAAGTTTCTTGCACCGGCAGTAAGTTCAGTATGATTTTTGACTCGTCCTGCCGCCAAATTATAGGGCGACTGAACTGCAGATGTATCATTCCCATCTATTAAAATTTCGATAATTTTATCAATGCTTCTTTGAATATGATCCGAACGCAAATTTATGGGTGTCAGCAATTTTTCAATGGCTGCAAAATCCGCTGCGTTTAAAGGCAAAGGATTTAATTCGGTGGCGCGGGCAATTTGTTTCGATAAATCCACGATATCTTCGGCCGAAGATATCTGGCCTGCTGCTTTTTCACTTGAATACAAGGCCCCGCAAATGGGCGAAGCCTTGGTAAATTGAAAGCAGAAAAACAAGTTTAGAAAAATTAAACTTTTTGCCAACTGCAAAGTTTAATTCCCTTTGGCTTTTTTAACTTCGCTTTTCAAAACTTCAATTTCAGCAACCAGTTTTCCGCGCAGATCTTCCAGCGGAGAAACCACATTGCTTTTCATTTCTTCAAAGTCTTTTTCCTGACCAGAGAAAACTTGATAAACTGAATATCCTGCTTGCGACAATAATGCTGCCCAACTTCCGTATGTTTACGCGCGTGCTTTTAAAATAGAAGCTGTTGTTACCCCTGCACCCGAAGCTGCTCTTAAATCTTGAGCTTGTTGCTTGGCCCAAAAGAATGCCAAAATAGTTGGGATTGCTTTCCCAACTTCTTTGCCCTTCGAAGTCAGTGTTGGCTCGGTGCTTAGATGTTCTTTAATCACTAAATCCAGTTGCTTAAGAAGTTCTTCGCTGGCCGACAATCGCACCTCGGGACTGAAAAGTTTCAATGCTCCGATTGCCTGTTGGAATTGCCGATAAGATTTGACGCGGCTATTGTCCATATACTCGGGCTGCACAACCCCTGGCGCCGAAGTGCCGCCACCAGAACTGATCGAAGCTGATTCAGGATGCATTAATTCCCAACTTTCGGGAGTTTCTGCTCGCGCATTTGAAATCGCCAATACCGAAGCAACCAAAATGGATGCTTTTACAAAAATAAATTTGTTCATTTTTACCCCTCACTTTATTAAAAAGTGAGGTGACCATAATCGCTGAAAAGATTTTTTTCTAGGAAAAAATGCGGATTTAGGATGTTTTTTTGTTTTTGATGCAGAGCTTTTTTGTTTTTCTAAGCTGCTTCCAACTCCGAAGACGAAATCGTCAACGCCAATTTCGCCCTTAACCGCTGAACCGCTTGCGCATGCAACTGCGAAACCCGACTTTCTGTCACTCGCAGAACTTCCCCGATTTCTTTCAAATTTAAATCTTCGAAATAATATAAAGATAAAACCAAGCGCTGTCGCTCGGGCAGATCTTCGATCGCCTTGGCCACAATTTCCTTCACAACTTTCACAT
>JBBQHD010000079.1:0-12776 GCA_038323665.1 Bdellovibrionales bacterium | reverse complement strand
TATGGGCAGGCTTTCACCTTCTATTTCAATAGTCGTCCTGCCGAGCTTCAGGTTGCGGAATCGAATGACATTTACAGAGTGACCTGCCCTGTGGCGCGTTTTGTTTTCAACCGCAATCCAATGTCTTCGCGGAATTTCCTCCGTCAAATCATAAAGTGCAAGTGCCGAAATAAGACAGATCACCCCTCCTTTGGTTTGTTTGACAGCTGTCACAAGATCCTCCCAACGGAAATCCTCAAAGACCCGTGCATTCTTGCCACGATAAAGCCCCCTGGCGATTCTCTCTAGATCGCCAATTTTTACGTAATAAGCTATGGACTCTGATCCAATTCCGAGTTTTTTAGCTTGTGCGCTGGTAAAGCTGGGTTCTGTTAACAGAGGTTTTAATTTTTGAATAGCCAGTTTTTGCTTCATAGTTTTAATTTAGTATTGGCACTCAATATTGTCAAGTGAGCGCCAATACTAAATTAATGCGGCCCATGCCTGCTTACAGCCCCAGTGTCTGCATCGCTTTCGCAAGTGGCAGTATCCAAACTCCATCTTCCTTAAGTTCCCTTGTTCCTCGGTAAATGATGATTTTTTTTATCTTCTTATAATATTTATCGATTTTATTGATCGTGTTTACATCCATGGTCGATACGGACTCGCTGAACTTGCATTCGATCGCGGTTCGTTGCCCTTCTAATTGCAGAATGAAATCCACTTCAAGACCGCCTCGGGTTCTGAAATTATAAATATTGTAATCTAAATTCCTGCCCGTTGCGGAATTGACGATTTGATTGAAAACCAAATGTTCGAACAAATGCCCAGACCTGTCTTCACTTAAAAAAAAATTTCCTCTTAGTGCGTTTACGGGGCTCGGTTTGAAATAGAAAAAATTCTTTCTCTGAGGCTAGATTGATTTTTAAATCAAAATTCATCTGCTGAATTAAGGTCGACTTGCACACCTGACGAGGGCCTAAAATAAGCGAACTCTTAGCGCTTTTGTTCAAAATTGAGGACAGCAATCTGTTATACATGTAGTTATTTTTACATACAAAATGACTACATATAAAGCAAATTGTATCCTGCCAGTCCAGAGCTAAAAAAACGAATCTAAAAAATCCTGCCAGTGCAGGCAGTTCACGCCTTGGATTTTTGAGGCGACTGGGTCAAGGGATAAATAAAATTTTTCTGCGCCTTTAAAACCTTCACTGATCATCTCAAAATGCTGCACTTCTTTGGGATCGATACGGCTAGTGGATTTGATTTCAATTAAGATCGTTTTTTTGCCCTTACTTAAAACAAGATCAATTTCTTGTCCTGTGCTGGTTTGATAATGGGATAACTTATAATCTTTTTGCGAATAAGCATTGCAGCGATAGATTTCGTTGATCAAAAAAGATTCAAAATACACACCATATCCAGATGTGCCCACCACAGGCGGCGAATCTAGGCTGTTTTCAAGCGCGCGCACAACGCCTAAATCAAAAAAATAAAACTTGGACCGCATGGTCTGCGCTTTACGGACCGACCGATGAAAACTGGGCAATAAAAATCCAACCAGCGTGTCTTGTAAAATTTCATAATAAGTTTGCACCGTTTTATCTTCAACCCCAGCTTCCCTGCCAATCTTAGAGTAATTGATCGCCTTAGCATTCATCTGGGCCGCAACCTCTAGAAAGTTCCGAAAGCCATCGACATTCCGAACCAATTGTTCAGACATAATTTCTTCTTTCAAATAAGTATTTGTATAACTTTTTAAAAACTGAGCCTTATCATTTGCATCTGTATAAGAATAAATTTGCGGCAAGCTTCCCCAAGACAAAACCTGCTTTAAATCAAACTTCGAACCCAATTCAGCCGATGTCAGTGGGTAAAGATAATACAGAAACGCCCGCCCAGCCAAAAGATTCGCCCCAGACCTTCTTAGCTTGCGAGCACTGGATCCAGTTAAGATAAATTTTATTTTTTTTTCCGAGATAAGTTTATGAACTAAATCAAGCAGCCTTGGGACCTTCTGAACTTCATCGATGATGACCCAATCAACTTTACTTTTTGATCTGACATCACTCATTAGCAAATCAGGATTTCGCGCATAACGACTTTCAAAACTGTCCTGCAATAAATCAATATAAAAAGAGTTTTGCGTTAAATACTTATCGCGGATCAGCGTAGATTTACCCGAGCCTCGTGGGCCAAATAAAAAGAAACTGTGATTTTCAGACAATCGAACTAGCCTTCGGAACATATCCCGAAATTCTAAACGAATTTCGGGATATGTTCCACTTAAATCTGCTCAACAGCCCAAGGCCTTGGCAGGGACCTAAAATAAGCGAACTTTGAGCGCTTTTGTTCAAAATTGAGGATCGCAATCTGTTGTCCTCGCGGTCATTTTTACATACAAAATAACGACATTCTCAGCAACTTGCAGCAGTCAATTGCATTTTGGTCCGGACCAAAATGCAATTGACTGCATGGCAGATAGGACTAATCTGTTTTTATGGGTTACGAGAAAAGAGCCAATTCCAACCTAATTCTGCAGGACTTGGACAAGAAGATTATTTTATTAAGTGGCCCCCGGCAGGTTGGAAAAACAACCTTGGCCAAAGGACTTTACCATAAATCACAAATTTATTTAAATTACGACCGAAGTGAAGATCGAAAAATCATTCGCGAAGCTTCCTGGTCCCGCGATCAGGAATTATTGATTTTGGACGAGCTTCACAAAATGAAAAGCTGGAAAAGATGGATCAAGGGTATTTACGATACCGAGGGCGTTCGTCCTCGACTTATAGTCACTGGTTCGGCGCGTATGGATACCTACAAAAAAGGTGGAGACTCCTTGGCTGGCAGACACTTTTCACACAGACTACATCCATTTTCGGTGAAAGAATTAGGATCCAACAATGCGCAGGCTGATCTGCAGTCCTTGTTAAGATTTGGGGGTTTCCCTGAACCGCTTTTCCGTGGCGAAGATGTTTTTGCTTCGCGGTGGCGGCGTAGTCATTTAGATCGAATTCTAAAAGAAGATTTGTTGGATCTTGAAAAAGTTCGTGATTTAAAAACAATAGAAATTTTAGTCGATCTTTTGGCTGATCGAGTGGGATCTCCGATATCTTATAGTTCCTTGGCTAAAGATTTAGAAATTTCTCCGCACACTGTGAAAAAATGGATTTCGATTTTAGAATCACTTTTTGTTATTTTTATAGTTACACCTTACAGCAAAAATATTGCCAAGGCGATTTTGAAAGAACCTAAAATTTATTTCTATGACACCAGTCGCGTCACAGCAAGCGATGGTGCTCGTCTTGAAAATTTAGTAGCAACACATCTTTTAAAACGAAATGATTTTTTGGAAGATTCTCTTGGTGACAAGATGACCTTGAATTGCATCAAAAATAAATCCAATCACGAAGTTGACTTTTTAATAACTAGAAACAAAAAAATTGAATGGCTGATTGAGGTGAAAACAGGCGATGACCAATTTTCCAAATCCCTTATTTACTTTTCCGACAGATTGAAATCAGAAAATTCAGTTCAAGTGGTTCAAAACCTTAAACAAAAAAGATCAATCCGCTCTGCTGGCGGAATAATAAATATGGCTCATTTGCACGAATGGCTTGCTGCGCTTGAAGCCTGAATCATTAAATATCGAACTGCATCTGCTGCCTGCTTGTAAACTTGGGCCGTTTGGTTTTTCGCGGTGCGGGATTTCTTATATTTTCTGCCTGCCGCTGGACTTGTCTGCGGATCGCCATAATTTCATCCAGATCACTTTTAAACTGCGACAATTGTTGCAAATAGGGTCTGGCTAATTTCTTTTCTAATTTTTCGTAATTTTTTAATTGTGAAAAATTCCAGGCAGGGTTGGATTTCATGTCGGAAATTTCCCTAAGCGTATTTTTATGCTGTTTTTGCAAAGACATTGCCACATTTTGCAATGCCGTAATACCCAACCCATCAAATTCCTGAAAGGCGACCAAGACTTGGTCGTAAAGTTGCGTCAGCATTTCTAAATCTTCACGCTTATGGGCGTCCACGGATTTTTTCCAAATTTCTTCTAACCAAAATTTTCGATTTTCCATTTGCAATGAATCCAACCGATCAGGATGAATTCTGCGGATAATATTTCGATAAGTAATCTTAATCCGCAACCTTTGATCTTCGCTAAGGTCTTGTTTTTTATGTTCGAAACTTTCCCTAGTTTGAAAATCCTGCCAATCACCGGGTTCTGAATCCCAATCATCATCCTTATCTGATTGGCCCGCCCCGAAAATAAATTTCAATTCTTCCAAAACCGTATCCATAGATTTGCCCATATTTTTTTTTGCGTCTTGATTGATTGTTTTTTTTATTTGGGCCGGGGTTACATCCCAAATTTTTTCCACCAAATCCATTCGCTGTGCTGCGAACAAGTCCTTGAATGCATTCATAACAAAATCATGGCCTTCGTCAAAATCATACATGAATTCTATGATTTCTTTTTCTGTCAGCAGTTCGTAATACAACACTTGGTTTTTAAGTTGATCAGTTTGCGTGTCCTCGTCTTCTATTTCACCGCGATCCCGACGGCAGTCTTCGCAATCACATTGATTGCTGGATTCTTTGAAAAAACTTTTCTTTATTGCGTCCGTTCGCTGTAGCCGAATTGCATCGATTTCAGCTTTGATCGCAGCATCGCCGGTGTCATATCTGTCTTGTTCTGCTTGCAAAAATAGGTAGGACTTCGGAATCGACATTTTATTCTGTTTGGAAATCCACAGCATCTGATTGTGAAAATCCCCTTGCAGAAAATATTCACTGCGAATTTTTTCGATTTGTTCTAACAAAGAATGAAAGGTCAGCTGATGCCAATCTGAAAATAACTTTTGATCTTTTTCATTAAATTGCCGGATGGATATTTGCACTTTTTCAATTTTGCGAAACCATTTCTGCAGCAAAGAAATTTCTTTCTTTTTAAGTGGAGCATTGTCGACCACCAAGATGGATCGAAGTTGGTTCAGCTGTCGCATTTTCTGATATTTTAAACGACTTTTTTCTTTGCTGGTAAGCGCTTCGGTTTTCATGACGATTAAAATACCTTAGCTTTTCAAAAAATCAAACGATCGGATTCTGGTTAACCATACCTCGAGATTGTCCGCCGAATTCGAGGTGTGGTTAACCAGCTTAAAAAACCTTGCTAAAACAAATACTTATCGATTTTATTTTGCGTCCGACGAAGCTAGCCGAAGCGCCAGGAAAACGAAAAAATAGTTTCTTAAAACGGCCTCGATTCTTACATCATAAGCAAAATAGATCGGTATAGCATTGCGAGCATAAACATATTGATATTATTGATAAAAATACTATTATACGTATAGCATTTTTATAAGACTGAGCTGCGTTATAAACGCATACCGAATTAACAAGAAAGCAGGGTCCTAAAATGGCAAAAAAAAATATTTCCGTAAACAATTATGAGCACTAAGGATTTCAACGAAATTATGTCAGCTGTTGCACTTAAAAAAAATGTTCCTGTTGTTAAGTCTGGACAAATAAATATGCGACTGGCCCCAGAGATTGTCGGGATTGCCAAGGAACTTGCCAAGCGAGCCGGTAAACCAACTACAACCTTTTTATCAGACCTTTTAAAAGAAGATCTACTTAGGATCTGGAAACTGACCCGCTGATTGGCCGTGAATTTATCCTTGTACAATTTGAATGCATGTCTGGACTCACACTGAAACAAAATTTGTTTCACGGCCCAATTTCCGGTGTTATCCTAAGTGCATGAGCAGCCGCCTACCCACACCTCAAATTGACAGTGATTCGGAATCTTCGGCAGTCATTGATCGACCGAAAATGTTTGCGGTGGTTTTATTGAATGATGATTATACGCCGATGGATTTTGTGGTGAATGTTTTGAAACGATTTTTTAATAAAGTCGATGTCGAAGCTCACAAGGTGATGTTGGATGTGCATCAGCAGGGCAGTGGCATTGCTGGAATTTACACGCGCGAAATTGCCGAGATGAAAGTCATGCAGACCAATCAATATTCTACTTTGCATCAGCATCCACTTAAAACCATTTACAAGGAGGCCGATTTATGATGACCCGAGATTTGGAAAAACGCCTGACTTACGCAACCGAAATCGCCCAACAAAATAAACATGAATATGTGACCGTCGAACATATTTTTTTGGCCTTAGCCGATGCCCCATTGTTTGTGCAGATCATGCAAAGCGTGAATGCTCCGCTGGAAACTTTTAAAATTGCACTTTCTGAATTTGTAAAAAATCTGCCGAAAATTTCTGATGAACAACTAGAAAATTACGGCGGGTCTGAACAATGGGTTCCGGAATTAACTTTGGCCTGCCACAGATTGTTTCAGCGTGCCGCATTGCAAGTGCAGAATTCGGGTCGGTCGCAAATCAATGAGGGTAGCTTATTGGTCGCGCTGTTTTACGAAAAAGATTCCCAATCGCTGTTTCTGTTAGAAAAATTAGGCGTCACGCAATTTCAGGTGATTCAATTTTTGTCGCACGGAATGAAGACCGAAGAAAATTTAATCGAGGTTATTCCTGGCGCCCCCCGTGGCGAAGAATCTTCTTCGACCCTTGCGCAGTTCTGCAGTAATTTAACTGCGATGGCTGCCAAGGGGGAAATCGATCCCCTGATTGGTCGCACGGAAACCCTTGACCGCATGATTCAGATTCTTTTGCGACGAACAAAAAACAATCCCCTGATTATCGGCGAACCCGGCGTTGGCAAAACGGCCGTGGTCGAAGGCTTGGCCCTGGCGATTGCGCACAACAAAGTTCCTGATTTTCTAAAATCCGCCGAAGTCTTTTCCCTTGATATGGGTGGATTGCTGGCCGGAACGAAATTCCGAGGGGATTTCGAAGCACGTTTGAAAAAACTTTTGAAAGAACTGGAACAAAAAGTAAATCCAATTTTGTTTATCGATGAAATTCATTTACTGATCGGCGCCGGCAGCACTTCGGGCAGCACCGTGGATGCTTCGAATTTGTTGAAACCACTTTTATCCCGCAGTAAAATTCATTTCATCGGTGCGACGACGCAAACTGAATTCCGCAGCCATTTTGAAAAAGACCGCGCCCTGGCCCGACGTTTTCAAAAAATTGATTTGTCAGAACCAACCGTGGAAGAAACTTATTTAATTTTAAAAGGCTTGGCCCCAAAATTTTCCGAATACCACCAAGTGCGCTATGAAGACACTGCCTTAAAAGCCTGCGTGGATTTAGCTAAAAAACATCGGCCCCAACTGTTCTTTCCCGACAAAGCCATCGATGTAATGGACGAATCCGGTGCTTGGTTACGATTTGAAAATAAATCAGCCGAAAAAATTGTCACAACCGCCGTCGTCGAAGAAACCATTGCACGCATGACCAATCTGCCGATTGCTTCGGTCAAATCGCAAGAACGCGGTTTGCTGAAAGATCTGGATCAAAAATTAAAAATGTCCATTTTCGGACAAGACGAAGCCATCGACAAACTGACTGCCAGCATCCGTTTGTCGCGCGCGGGATTGAAAGCTGAAAATAAACCAATCGGAGTTTATTTATTCACCGGCCCAACCGGCGTCGGCAAAACCGAAGTGTGCAAACAGCTGGCGCTGCTGATGGGAATTCATTTCGAACGCTTTGACATGAGCGAGTATTTAGAAAAACACTCGGTCTCAAGGTTGATCGGCGCACCCCCGGGTTATGTTGGATTCGAACAAGGTGGATTGCTGACCGAAGCGGTGCAAAAAAATCCGCACTGCGTATTGTTGTTTGATGAAATTGAAAAAGCTCATCCCGATTTGACCAGCAGCTTATTGCAAGTGATGGACGCAGGAAGATTGACGGATGGCCACGGCCGCACTGTGGATTTCCGCAATGTGATTATGGTGATGACTTCCAATTCGGGGGCTCGCGATGTGATGAAGGGCAGCATCGGAATGGTGGAAGAAAATCGTTCGCACATTTCGTTGGAGGCGATTCAAAAACAATTTGCTCCGGAATTTATCAATCGCTTGGACGCTGTCGTTTCTTTCCAAAGTTTGCCCGATGATGTTTTATTAAAAATTGTTAGCAAGAATGTCGAAGAATTAGAAATGATGTTGGTCCACCGCGGGGTGCAATTGAGTCTGGATGCAGAAGCACAACAGTGGTTACTGAAAATCACTTACGAAAAATCTCCGCAACAAAAACAATATGGCGCGCGCCCTGTTGCCCGCAGCATTGAAGAATATTTGAAAAAACCCTTGGTCAATGAACTGCTGTTTGGAAAACTTTCCCAAGGTGGCTCTGTCAAAGTCAGCGTCAAAAATGACCTGCTCGTTTTCTCTTATGGTTCGGCGAATAATTCCGGATCAGGCTCGGTTGACAAGAAGTCAAAAGTTGCCAAATTAGAGAAAACGGAGGCCTAATCTTATGTTTAAAAGAATCGGGTTATTTTTGCTGACCAATTTATTGGTGATGACGACTATTGGCATTGTCTGGGGAATTGTGTCTGCCTTTT
Source organism: Bdellovibrionales bacterium (assembly GCA_038323665.1). Classification (GTDB taxonomy): domain Bacteria; phylum Bdellovibrionota; class Bdellovibrionia; order Bdellovibrionales; family Bdellovibrionaceae; genus JBBQHD01. The sequence goes on along the minus strand of JBBQHD010000079.1, from coordinate 4,288 downwards.
TGTTGCCGCAAATGACCAGCCAAGTTGGAATTTTAATGGTGTTTTGTTTAGTTTTCGGGATGGTTGGATCTTTTGTGTCCTTGCTTTTATCTCGGTGGATGGCCAAAGCTTTTCACGGCGTTAAACTGATTGAACCGAACAATCCCAATCCGCAATTAAGTAAACTTGTGCAAACTGTTTACGATCTGGCACGCAAAGCCAATTTACCAAAAATGCCGCAAGTCGGGATTTACGAATCCGATGATATCAATGCTTTTGCAACAGGCCCCAGTAAAAGCAAATCTTTGGTGGCAGTATCGACAGGTTTATTGCAGCAAATGACGACTGCAGAAATCGAAGGCGTCTTGGGGCACGAAATTACCCATATTGCCAATGGGGATATGGTTACGATGACTTTGATTCAAGGTATTGTGAATAGTTTCGCCATGTTTTTTTCGCGAATTTTAGCCAGTGTGATTGCGTCCAATGTCGAAGAGCGCAACCGATTTATGGTGCGCTGGATTGCCACCATTATTGGGGACATCGCCTTTACCATGCTCGGTTCAATTCTGGTCGCTTGGTTTTCGCGCCGCCGAGAATTCCGCGCCGATCGTGGCGGTGCGAATTTAGCGGGAAGATCTTCCATGGTCGCGGCTTTGCGACGATTGCAGACTGTCTTTGATCGCCCCCTTTTAGAAGATCAAGATCCCAGGGAACAAAAAACCTTGGCGGCGCTGCAGATTTCTTCGCGAGATCGCGGCGGCATTGCTAGTTTATTTATGACTCACCCGCCTCTTGAAGTGCGAATTGCAGCTTTGCAAAGAGTGTAATAACATTTCGGGTTCATGATACGAACAAACTTGGTTTTTCTATTTATATTTGTAAGCGCAAACTGTTTTGCGGAAGAATCCTTGCGCCCCCCCGCCGAACCGGTGGAAAGCCCTGTCTGGTTCTGGCCCGAGCGGGAAAATCAAAAAATTTGGCGTTATTTTCGCAAGGCCGAACGCGAAAAAAATTGTGACCTGTATCAACAGCTGTCGCAGAAACCGCGTTTTCCGTTAAAAGAATTGGCCCTGATTCGCAGCTGGCAAGTTTGCTCGATCAGCAAAGAAGATTTTCAGAAAAATAAACTCAGCGACTTTGCCACGAAGTGGTTTCGCAAAGAAATTTTGGTTGCGCAGAAAAAAAACTGGGACTATCTGAACCCCGAACAGAAATATCTGTGGTTTATAACTACCGCCGAAAGTAAAAAAGACGAAAATGAACGAGAATTAATTTTGCTCGAGGCCCGCGAATGGAGCAAAGAACCAGAAAACGTATCCTATTCCGATGCGATCAAAGAAAAACTTTATAAAAATTCGCCCAGATTAAACCCGGATTTGCCCGACAAAGACCGCGGGGCCCGGGCGCAAGAAGCCCGCAGACGCCGGGAATTTCCACAGGCACTTAAATTAGAACAAGCCCGATTGAAAGATCCGAAAACAACTGCGGATGAAAAATTTTTGGCTTACAAGGGCGCCAAACAAACTTATAAGTTGATGCAGAAAAATGACAAGGCCCTGCTGACCACCAAACAATTTGCGCAGTTTACCGAAAAACAATTTCGCAAAGATTTAACTTCCAATTTGTGGAGAAAAAATTGGATCGAAGCCAAAGTCATGCTGGCCCGATTTTTATGGACCGAAGGTCAACGCGACAACGGCGAAAAAGGAATTGTGCGCGCACAAAAATTATTAAATAAAAAACCTTCCGGGGCATTCAATGTTTTATTGGCAAGAATAAAAGAAGACGATCAGCATTGGCAACAAGCTTCCGAATACTACGAAAAAGCCCTGACTTGCCAAGATGCTGAAATCGAAAAAATCCTTTGGGGCGCCGGCTGGAGCCAGTGGCAAGCAGGAAACTATCAACGGGCCTCGGAAATTTTCCAAAATTTGGCTGATAAAACCAAAGATTTTACCGAAAGATCCAAAGCCTACTATTGGAAAGCCATGTGCCAGAAAAAATTAAATTCCGAAGAATGGAAAAAAACTTTAAAGCAGGTTTTAGACCAAGATGCGCAAAGTTATTACAGTGTTTTATCGATGCGCGAACTGGGCGAAAAGTTTTTTCCCCTGCCCCACAATATCGAAACCACATCTGACTTTTCCGAGTGGACCGATATACCAAAAGATTTAGATCTGGCCATTCAGTGGATGATTTCGCTGAAATTAGAAACTGATTTTGAAACCTTGCTGACGGATCTGGTCCAGAACGCTCGCAATTTTACCGAAGTCAAAGATGGCCCCACTAAAATTGAACTTTGGAAAAAAGTTTTCTCCGTTTATCAGAAAAAAGAATTGTTTGCAGAAAGTTTTAAGATTTGGAATGCATTGGATTTTGAATTCCGTAATGATTTAATCAAGGAAGCCCCGACGCTGCTTTTCCCCGAGCCATATTTTAATGTGGTTTCAACTGCCGCTGATACTGCGAAAATACCCAAGGAAATTATCTACAGTTTAATGCGCCAAGAATCCTCTTTCGATGTCCGAGCCCGCAGCCCGTCTGATGCTTTTGGACTGATGCAAATCCTGCCCCATGTTGCCGAAGGAATTGCCAAGAAAAATAAATTTAAAAATTATCAAACAGCCACCGATTTATTTAATCCAGAAATCGGAATTCCCCTGGGTGCATTTGAAATCAAAGATCTTTTTGAAAGATCCAAACAGCGCTGGATCGTCGTCATCGGCGGATACAATGCTGGCTTTGGCAAAATCCAACAATGGCTGAAAGGCCAAGACGGAATCGACCCCATCGTCTGGATTGAAAATGTTCCCTATGATGAAACCAGAACTTATATAAAACTCGTGCTGCGCAATTGGATTTTCTATCAGAGGATGAATGCTAAGGAAGCTTTTGAGTTTCCCAATGGGTTGTTGAAACTTTGAGTTATCTTCTTTTAATCTAGCTTGCTCTGATGTCCCGCTTTTTTGTTAATCGGACTTTTGACGCAAACATATAAGGGATGATTAAATCTCTGAAACGCGTCAAAGGAGTGATAGCAAATGGAACAAAATCAGGATGCCCCAAGGCGAAAACTTTCGCCAGACCAGAAGTTTAAAATAATCAAAGAGCAGATGACAACAAAAACTGCGATCTCAGATATTTGCAAAAAATATGAGATTGTTCCGTCGCAATTTTACAAATGGCAGGAAAAGTTTTTGATGGGCGCTTTAGAGGGCTTTAAAAAATCTGATTCTGGTCCAAGTAAAGCCGAGCTTCGTAAAATTGACGAGCAAGCCAAGTGGATTGAAAAGATGCAATCGTCGATCGCAGTCATTGTTCAAGAAAATATAGAGTTAAAAAAAAGTCTTGGGGATTCGGGAATTTTCTAGAAATTCCGATCGTGGTTCGAGGGCAGGTCGTGGAAGATGTGCAACGTCTGCAAATGTTATTCAAATTTTGTCTGCAAGATATTTTAGATTTATATGGAATTAAAAAATCCACATTTTATGACTGGCAGAATACTCCTGCAATGGCGGTAGAAAAAAAGTCAGTTGTAAGTGCTGTCTCGGTTCGCCCAGAGGAAATCGAAGCTTTGCTTAGGTATCGGGATTTGCACCCTGATATTGGTTACCGAAAATTTACCTGGCAAATGGTAGATGCAAATATTGCGTGTTTATCAGAAAGTAAAGTTTATGATATTTTATCCGCACACAATCGGCTTCAGGGTTGGAATAAAGTCGACCATGGTGAAACCGCAAAAGAGTATCGCCATAAGCCCAAGCACGTTCATTACCACTGGCACACAGATATTGCCTATGTGAAACTTGGCGGAGTTTTTTATTTTTTAATCATGATGCTCGACGGTTACTCTAGATACTTACTCGACTGGGAACTCATGACGGATATGCTGGGTGGATCAGTTGAAACTTTTGTTCAACGTGTGAAGGAAAAATATCCTCATGCAAAACCAAGACTGATTAACGACAACGGATCGCAGTTTATCAGTCACGATTTTAAGCGGCTGTTGCAGAAATTAGAGATCCAGCAAATTTTTACGCGCAGAAATCACCCCCAGACGAACGGAAAAATCGAGCGTATGAATGGCACAGTGAAACAAGAAGCGCTTCGTCCTGGGGCGCCAGCCGATTACCAAGAGGCTTGGGATATTTTGAATAAATACTCTTACGAATACAATCATCAGCGATTGCATGCTGGAATTAATTTTTTACGGCCAGCAGATATGTTTTTTGGTCGAGGACAAAAAGTTTTAAATGAACGACGGACTAAAGTTGAAATGGCCCGCGCACAAAGAAAATCTTTAAAT
>JBBQHD010000078.1:0-12846 GCA_038323665.1 Bdellovibrionales bacterium | reverse complement strand
ATATAAAAACATAAAAAAATTAATTTGAAAATCTTTGCTTATGCGCATTCACCCAACGGGTGAAAATGCAAATCTGCAGCAATACCTACAGCAGCAATCAATTCAGCAGGAAATCCTCGCGGCTATCCGCGGATTTGGGTCATTTTACTTTGGATTTTTCTGCTGCCTTTGTTGACGGGGCGGGATTTTTTTGCGCATCGAGCGCAAAAAAATCCGTTTGACCCCATGGCCCGCCTGCGCGGGCCGAGGGGTCAAACATGCTCCACATCAAAACGCGCCACTGGCGCGTTTTGCCGCGGGCACAACCGTCGATCACCCCAATTTTCGGTTTAGTAAATCACAGGAAAACAACTTTACGTAATCAGCTTTTGCAATCAAAGACCTGAACGATGGGAAGTGTACTAACATTTCATGTGTTTGCTACTTTTGGGATTGCAATCTTATGAGGATTTTCCATCTCAAAACGCCTGTGCCAATGCTCCTCTGCGTGATCGGGTTCAAAGAATAATTGTTTTAACAACGAAGGAGACTTTACCTGATTCGTAGCAACTTTTTAAAACCTGCCTTGAATCGTCACCAGAGTTGATTGCCAAAATTTTACGTATCCCAACTGGCTTCTTTAACCAGAAGTAATCTACTGAATTTATCTATTTAGAGAAAATGCGGCAGTCTTTAATCTCGAAAAATGTAGCCAAGCTAAAGAACTCCGTTCGAGTAAGATGAGACATTTTAACGGAACACATGAATACCATCTGTGCGCTAAACCCAGGCGTCTTTTTCAGATTTTCTAACACGTCAGTTACTGATTCAGAACTCGATATTAGGGAACCCCAACGAGTTCGATCCCCCACAAGGGCCGAAGTAACCAAGTCTAGTTTAGTTCCGGTATCAAAAGCCCAGCCGAGACCACTCGGTATGATTCTGACATCTTTGGACGCGACAGCATGAGCTGTCATGGAAACAATTGAAACCAATAATCCGCATATAAAATTATTTAAATGTTTTTTCATAGGTAGTTTATATAACTAAAGTTTAATTATTCATATAGGAAATATATTCACGTCAGAGGAAAATTTATCAAAAAGTTCTACACAAGAGTCTTACTAATTAATACTTAGTGCGAGTTTCTAAATTGTTCGCACAATCGTCGGCTGCAGACTTTCTGATGTAAATATTTACTATAACTGCCGTACTGAATTAACAGGAGGTGGAATATATTTCTCTAATACAATAGTATGTTCTAATGGAATGGATTGGGATGATACGCCAGCGAGTGGATGAAGTTACCTTAGTTAACTACCCAGTTAATTTCTACACATCAACCACAAACCCGGTTTCATTTGAAATACCTAATCGCCAAAGTATGGAAGCACGACTACTGAAAGAAGATTCTTTTGGTGATATTTACGACGGACCAGGAAGTGGTGCCGATATTCGATGGGAACCGAAATCAAAACAGTTCATGATGATCAGCGGAATCAGAGAAAATTCAAATGATGCAAACACTTTTCATGTTGTCGTAAGATATTCATTAGACGGCGTGCACTGGACACGACGAGATGAAATGATTCCAAACTCTGTTCTTGCGCAACAAAACACTTTGATTCCCAACGCCGGAATATTAACTGGATCGGTGAAAGCACTTCGCGACGACGTCGGAACGTTAATTTATTCTGCTGAGAATGAAGTGATGCTGTCGATTGCAATACCCTGGAGAAACGATCAAGGCGGCGGCCACTGGCAGGAACTTTACAAATTCGGAGCAAAAATAAGACCGCAGTAAGTAACTACCTATTTTATGATTTATGCAGACAGCATTATGATTTTAGCGTTCTATGCGGATTGTGACTTCACTTCGTAATGGAAGCTCTCTTTTATTAGCGACTCTTTAATAGCAAATTTAATTAATCCCATATGGAATCAAAGCGGCCGGTCGCAAAATTAACTTTTAAAGACCTATAAAGTAGGCTATAATAAGACCTACAGGAGGATCTTTATGAAGACCAGTAAGGCAAGAGCTCTGCAGGTGGCTGAAGATATTTTAGCGGTCAGTGATTTCAAAACACATGCTTCAAAAATTCTCAATGGCATTCACAAAAACGGACGACCGGTTATTATTACTCAAAATGGCAAACCTGCAGGTGTTCTTATTTCCCCGGAAGAATTTGATCGTTACCGTGAACGTGAAGATTTTGTCGCGGCTGTCGCGGAAGGCAGAAAAGATGCAGCTGAGGGCAGAACTCATAATCTAAAGGATGTTGAGGCTTTGGTAAACAAGCGTTTCGGAAAATTGAAATGAAGTTACTGTTTTCGGATCGCGCTTTGAACGATCTTGGGCAAATCGGAGATTACATCAGTAAGGATGCGCCAGAAACTGCTCGCAAGCATGTTCAAAAATTAATTGATCGCACAAAACAGGCGATTCAGCATCCAAAATTGGGACGCATAGTTCCCGAATACCAAGAGGAAAAATTGCGCGAATTCATTGAAGGAAATTACCGCATTGTTTATGAAATCGATGAAAAGAAAAGTGCAATCATTGTGGTTACCATTTTTGAATCGCATCTTCTGATTTCTGACGATCTGATTGCACGTAAGGTCTAAGTCTGAGCAGCACCTTCGTGCTTAATTTTCCGTGTTAAAAATTCGGATAAAAATAAAGCGAGAATTGCGTAAGATAAAAATAAGTAAAATCCTGGCTGAAGTGAAGTCCCATTGGTCGTCAGCAGCACTAATTCATCTGGACCCGAATGCAGTTTTCCGAATTGGCTTGAAATGACCCCGTTAAATCCAATATAGGCCATAAAAATTGCGATGATCATGACATCCGCCATTGACCATTTTCCTGATTTTAAAACGAAAAAGTTAACAAGCTTATTTCGTTGGGCGCCCCAATGGTTGTAATAATAAAGTGCGCACGCAATCAGCTTTGACACTGGAAACACGATGCTAAACATCGCCATAAGAACGCCGACAACTTTCATCTGAACTTCGGGGTTCGTCACCATAAGCCAAAATACATCGAGAACACTTTTAGTTTGAAAGTAAAGAATTTGATTAAGAAATTTTACCGGGTGATCCATCAGCATAAAGCTCATTTCGGAAATTTTTGCTTCCAGGTCAATCATGGGGGTTGTAACTCCGCAAACAAGCAGAATAAACAAAACCAGTAGCAAAGTAATAAACTGCACGCTGGTCAAACCAACCCAAATAAATCCAGCAATTAAAAACAAAGTGGCCGAGATCCCCAGCAGGGACCAAGTCAGGGTGACAATTCGATCTTTGTTTTGTGCAATAAGCAAATCCAACTTATCTTTTGCAACTTGGACGTCTGAAACATCTAAGCGCAGAAGGATGTTTTGAATCTTGGACATATCTTGTTCTTCGAACGTTTCTTGAAAATACGTCTGTACTTTTTCTGCAACCAAAGCTTTCAGACTGCGTTTCGTGCGTGGTTTTTGCATAATTTTGAAAATTTCGTCGGCATACTTTGGAACGCCGGCTTTGATGTCTTTCATATCTACAAACATATTGATGAAGGACTGTTTGACTCTTCCTTTGAAAGTTTTTTTGTTTTTTTCTCGCATGCGTTGATCAACGCTTTCAATCAGTTTGGTAAGTTGTTGTTCAATTAAGGGTTTCAGTGCTTCCTTATTTTCCTTGGGATCGAATTCGGAAAGTTCTATGTTGATAATATCTGAAAGTTGTTTCTTCCATTGGTTGATACTAAATAACCCGTATTTAATATTATTGATTTCGGCGTAATCCCTTTTCCTGCGTTGATTTTCCGCAGAAAGATCGATGATTTTAAATCCTATCCCCGTGCACACCATAAGAGTTAATATTAAAGCAAATAATCTGATTGATCTCATAAACTTATTCCATCCTTGCGCGACATTAGTATCAAAGTAAATGGGTATTCCTTTTTAAGGAATGCGAATGATCTTACTCGCGTCAGCACTGTCGAACTTAGTTACAGTTGCTTTCATTTTTTGTAAATCAGTCGGAACCTTACTGCGGTTTGCTTTTAATTAGAGTTGGCCCTTACTGAATGCGCATAGATTTTGCAAATGATTAAGATATGACTCGTTTCACTTTGATACTTCTTTCCATCCTCTGCTGTTTGCAAAGCCTTGCAATTTCCAATGATGTCGATGCAACCGCAAAAGTTCATTGCGGAAATAAGCGCGATCCATTTTGTTCCTTCTTCTGTGTGTTGACGACCGCAAATGGGGAAGCCATGAACGACGATCCTAGTAAAATTTTTGAATTTTGGACACTGCAAACTGATTTGGCCAAGCTGGTTCAAAGTGGACAAAACACTTCGCAAGTGCAGATTGTTTCGGATCTAGAAATTTCTCGTAGTAATTTTACCATCGAGGGTCAGCCCTATTTTCAAGTGGTTCGCGAGGCAACTCTTGCGATTCAAGCTCAGCAATTTGTTTTGCAATACAGCAAAGACAGCTTTGGACAAATTATAGTTAAAAAAGTTCAGCGACTGATTGGTCAGGAACGGCAGTTTTTGTGCGACAGCGGTCGCACGGCACAAAAAACCGAAGATCAGGTTTTGGAATATGTTGCAGCAAATGAAGACAGCATGCAGCGACACACAAGGGAAAGAAATGAATCATCCCGAATTTATGTCGATTTTGTTTTACATGGGATGAAGGCGGCCGAACGAACGCTTTATGGTTTTGACCCACTCGTTTCGTTGAAAGACGTTCCTTGTGAAGGAGAAAATGTTGACCCAGAACTTTTGGGAATTTGGAAAAATACTTCCGACCGTTTTCTTATTGCTAAAATGAATGATTATGGAAATTTCCGTCCGCGTGCCTCAGGCGAAATGCATCACTTTATCAGTATGACACTTAAGTCACCCAAGGCCGAAAAAATCGAGGCTGCCGCTAAGATTCCAGTTATGGGCGTCGCATGGACTTGCGAAGATCCAAAAACAAAAATCAAATACATGGTATCGGTCCACGGGGTCACAGAAGATGGATTTTTTGAGCGTCGTTCGATGATTTCAAATGCATATAAAATTATAGCTGGAACACTTCGGCTTTATGAACCGGCGCCTGCAGCAGAAGTTATGGGTTATAGGATAGATCATCCACGCAATGAAGCCGAAGCGTCAGATTACCTTGCAAAACTTTCCGAACGCTATCAGCAATCTTATCACAATGATCAGGTCAGCCAAGTTAAGGGTTCATTCGTAAATTCGGCGGCACTGCCCTTCGGCTATTGGCAAAAAGAAAAATAATAAGATACCGAAGAGTTCTACCACATGGATTATTCGGGCAATATGACTTTGATTCTTTCCGCAAACATTTGAATGCTGGGACTAAGGCGTCTTTCCGAGCGGTAAATTAAACAGATTTCATCTTTGAAGACGGGCATTTGGCGCATTTTTTTTAAACTTCCGCCGATTGCCAGTTGGGCAACTCGGGTGGGCAGGATCGCAACCCCACCACCGGCGGCGGCAATATCTCGGGCGACCTCTAGACTTGCCGTATAGATAAAACGATTAAAGTGCAGACCTTTTCTTTTTAGTTTTAGCAGCAAGGCTTGCGTTTGATTTAAATTATTATCGACGATTAAAATTTTCGCATTTGCTGTGGGCAAACGGGCAATGCTAAAAAGTGTCATTTCATCTTCGCATATTTTTTTAATAATCAGATCAGGATGGCGAACGGGGTTAACGACAATACCGATATCTAGTTTTAAACTAATGACAGCTTCGGTGATTTTGCGGGAAAAATCGTGAACAAGATCAAATTCTAAATTAGGAAAATCCGCACACATCTGCGGTAAGACCATGGGCAAAGTATACAAAGCAACAGATACATGACAGCCCACGCGCAAATGCCCTTGAATCTGATTGGCTTGTTCTTCGGTCTGAATGGTTAAGTTTTTCCAAGACTGCAATAGTTCGCGGGATTTGTTCAAAAAATTGTGACCTGAGTCAGTTAAAAAAACTCCGCGTTTGGTGCGCGTCAATAATCGCGTTCCCAATTTTTGTTCCAGTTTTACCAGGGCACTGGACAGGGTCGGTTGACGCACGCCCAATCGTTCAGCTGCACGCGACATGTTTTGGGTTTGTGCCAATTCTAAAAAATATTCGAGTTCAGATGGGGTGGGAAGATTTGTCATCAAATTTATCTATCATAAATATATATATTATCAATTATATTTATTTAAATAAACTGACTACGACTAGAGGTAAGGGGGAATATATGAATCGACGAGAATTACTAACCAAATTTGCCATGGTCGGCGGCGCCATTAGTGTCGCGCCATTTGTGCAGGCGGCACTTCGTTGTGCACCGCAGACGCCGAAGCAGACTCAAGGGCCATTTTATCCAGTGGCGGATCAAATCGACAAGGACACGGACCTAACCCAAGTGATGGGTGCCACCGAAACAGCTTTGGGCGAAGTCATCTTTGTTCAAGGTGTGGTGACGGATCCAAATTGTGTTCCTGTGGGCGATGTCTTTGTGGAAATTTGGCAGGCCTGCGCCACGGGAAAATACAACCATCCGGGGGATCCCAATACCGCAAAACTGGATCCCAATTTTCAGTATTGGGGAATTGCTAAAACGAATGCTCTTGGCGAGTATAGTTTCAAAACCATTAAACCTGGAGCTTATCCCGCGGATACAAACTGGATCAGACCGCCGCATATTCATTTTAAAATTCACAAATGGGGTTATCACGAACTAGTGACGCAACTTTATTTCGCAGGCGAAAAATACAACGAGGCCGATCAGGTTTTGCAAAAGTTGTCGCCCGCGGATCAAAAACTAGTTGTCTTACCCATTGAAAATAAAAAAGTTCAATTCAACATCACAATAATCAAAGGACAAAATTAATATCGGCCCTTCCCAGAATTTTTAGGTCCGCCATAGTCCCCGGGATTATTGTGGATCTATTATTTTTGAATAATTACGGATCACCTGGTTGTCTTTAAAATTTAAAACGCAAGCTTACTCGGCTTGCGGAGGTGCGGCGGTTTCTGGTGAATTGTTTTGTTGCTCGCGTTTTACGGCACGTTCTCTGACATAGTCGGCCACTAGGCTGGCAAGCGCTAACTCTAGCGGAGACGGCGAATTTGATGGTTCAGGTTTTTCCTGAAAAGAAGTTTTCACGCGACTGCTTGCTTGGGTTGAAAAATAAATAAAAATAGATCCGGCCAAAACTAAGACCAATCCGCCGACAGCAACGGCGCCAAAACTCCAGCTGCCGTTTTGATCATAGGATGCAAGCACGTTAAAGTAAGCAGCTAAAAACCCAGTCGTCGCTAGTGCAATTCCCGCAATAGCTAAAATAAATGCGCTTAATAAATTTTTAATTTTTTCAATGCTGGCATTCATGATTTGTTCATAAGAAATAGAACTTTGTGGCGCACCCATAAACTGACCAAGAAGATACGAAAGTAAGGTACTTATTAATTTAAACATTGCTACATTTAGTCGGGCTTTAGCGACGATGGCAATGTCTATTTGATTAATTAATGACTGTCGTCAGGCAAAACATTTTCCGGAAGATTCTGAAAACTAGTTACCTGATTGCCTTTAAAATTTAAAACCCATGCGCGGTCAAAAGATTCTCCGGCCCATTTTTTTGGGGCCAAGCCGTATCCGAATTTTTCTATCATTGTTGGAATTATTTTGTGTTCCCAACAAATTAAAACCATTTTTCCATCATAAGCGCTTGTATTCATAATTTCTTGGACTAATTCGTCTAAGTCATCTTTGTGAAATGAGGTATTAATCGTCACTTTCAAAAGGTCAGCAAGTGGGGTCACAGTTTGAATGGACCTGATGGAACCTCCATCTTTATTTGGTGACGCACTATAAATCGCAACTGCTTTGCCAAACTGGTTGACCACAGCATTGACTTCAAAAAAACGGGGCAATGCATAAGCGCGTTTCCATCCCTGCGGACTGAGTTCGTTGCCTTCGGGATCCGGTTTTTCCGCATGGCGAATGACCACCACTTGCGCTGGGGCCGCCCACAGATAAGTAGTGCCGGAAAGACTAAGTAAAATAAAAAGGATTTTTTGTATCATAAACCTGCCTTTGCTTGAAGATACTAGGCTTGCCTCTATCAGATATTCGGTAATTAATCTACTATTGGGTTTTAAGTTGGTGGTTTAATAAAAATTTACAATAGAACCAGAGGTATTACGTGCAGCCATTTTGTTTTAAGTTTCTTGGGTTGATTCTAGTTTTCACATCATTGTCCCAAGGCAAAGAAAGAATCGAATTAAAAAGTGAAATGACTTCGGCCCCAGCTGGGGCATTTAGTTATGTATTTCAACTGATAGATGCAAAGACAAAAAAACCGATCACAGATAAAAATTTAAATCTTTCCCATGAAAAGAAAATTCATCTGATTTTATTTGATCCGGGTTTGCAAGTGTTTCAGCATGTTCATCCTGTGTTTAGCTCGGATAAATGGCGAGCAGATATTAATCTGACGGTGAGTGGAAAGTATTTTGTTTATGCTCAAGGTGAAATTGCCAAAGATGAATTTGAATTTACCGCAAAGGCACGCATAGAAATTCAGAATGGGACTAGCGCGAATACTATTGCAAAAAAATTGGGTGATGTTCGCACCGGCAGCGATGGAAATTCGGTTGCAAAATTAGGGACGGAAATGATTTCAGTAAATAAAATGATTATGCTGAATCTAGAATTTTCCCACAAAGATAAATCCGCAATCACGGTGCCGCCTTATTTAGGTGCCTTTGCCCATATTGTGGCAACGCCTTTGGACGGCAGTTCGCTGTTGCATGTTCATCCTGTGTCAGGAGATCAACCCAATAAAGGTGTCGTGCATGCCGAGTTTCCGAAAAAAGGGGATTATCGTTTGTGGATTCAGTTCAACGACGGCGATCAATTAAAAGTGATCCCGCTGTCGATTTCGGTGAAATGATTGCAATCCAACTTAGATCGTTTTCCTTCGCAGCGTCTGATTACATTCGAAGATAAGGATTAAGTATAATTCGAATACTTTGAAATTTGGTGCGCGAGGGGGGACTTGAACCCCCAAGCTTTTGGGCACAGGCTTCTGAGACCTGCGTGTCTACCAGTTCCACCACCCGCGCGAATCAGGTGATCAAACTAACATAAGAAATTATTCGCCGTCTGCTTTTTTATTACTGGCGGGTGCTCGTTGTTTGTTCAATGCTTCTTGCTCGATAAATTGTTGCTGTTCTTCTACGCTGACCATAAAGGCGGGGCCTTTGTAATCGCTGGCGGCCAATTTTTCTAATCTTTGCAAATTGACGTAGGCGCGTGGACCAACGGAATCATTGGCGGCATTGACGGATTTTTTCTGAAAAGATTCCCAAAACACAGACAAAGTCAGTCCGAATACAACTAGGATTAAAAACCCGATTATAAATTTTTTCATTTTAAGAATCTCCTTACCATTTAATAATTACTGAGCGCATCGATATTGTAAATTTAAAGTATAACCTGCAGGAATTGCCGGTGAACTGATCAATCGGGTCTGATCCACCGAATAAGTGACCTGAAATCCGCTTGGGCTTAACAGTTCAGTGACAGCATTACTTAAAGGATTGCACTGCAGGGGAAACGAGTTCTGACTGCGCACAACCTGTTGTTGGTAATATTGCAGATTGGCTGAATAATCCGAATCGCAAATGCTGCCTGAATATCCACTGGTCAACTGACTAAGCTGAGCATAATTCACGCCATAATGGGACGGATACATCAGACCATTGAACGGATCCGGCTCATGATCCTGCGCCGATTTACAAGCTTGATCGCCAGGGCGCACAATGATCGAATTCACAGTCAATCGTTGTTGAGCTCCCAAAAGCTGATGAACATAATCCACATAGCCTTGAGGTAAATCGTCGGATTCCAAAGCCAGAACTGTTTCGTTCGGATTGGCAATCTGAGTCGCATCGCCACCAATGCTGCGTTCATCTTCATCGGAAATAATTATGACAGCAAGGCCTGCGCCGGATCGATAACAACCCGAAGTTCCCGCAACTCCTGGTTCGCCATTATACAAATGCCAATGCAATGCTTTGATTGCGCGTTCATCATCTGACATGGGAAAACCGTAACCAAGATTGGAAACAGTGGATGTGAAAATAGAATTTAAACTGGCAGTGCCCATTTTTAAAATCCACGGAGTGCTGCCGCCGATGCCGCTCCAGGCAACGGAAGCTCCCCAATATGTGGGGCCGCCCACAACCAGCGATAAGGCATGAGTCGTCGTCAAACACATTTGCCAATCATAGTTTAAGGTCTGCAAATTATTGACGAAGCCCTGCAGTTTTCCTGCTAAACGGGTGGCGTCGTTCACCATCGAGTAAGAATCATCCACAACCAAAACAACATCTAGTTTATTATTGCTGACACTGACAGTGAAATTTTCGTTCACATCGCGGCCAGTGATGGGTTGGGGCACTGTGATCGACAGCGGATTGGTCGCGGTGAAAGTATTGTATCCACTAACACTTGCAGTTAAATAAACTAAATAAGTTCCAGGATTCAGTGCCAAGAAATTCGGTGTGGAAGAAGATCCACTCAGTCCCGCAATGCTGACAGTGGTTCCATTTAAGGTGGTCGTCCAAACATAGGAAACATTGCTGGGATTACAATTTGCGGTGATCGTTGGATTTGCAGTGGATAATGTGAACGGTGCAGTGCCGCCATTCACACGCGGACCGCAAACAACATTAGGAACAACGGGCGGGGTCACCACTTGCACAACAACGGTCAGCGGACTGCTGGAATGGTAAGTTGTATAACCGCTGGCAGTTGCATCCAAATTAATTAAATAAGTTCCAACCCCAGCTGCTTGAAAATCTGCGACCGAACTTGCGCCAGTTAATCCGTTGATGGTAACGGGTGATCCGCTTTTTGTGACGGTCCAAGAATAGGTTACGCTGCTGGGATTGCAATTCGCAATGACGCCAGGATTTGCATCACCGGTTGTGATCGTGGTGGAAGTTTGTCCGTTGCTTAAAATCGGACTACAAGCAATGGGCAGGGAGCCGCCGCCAACTGGCCCGCCCGCAGGTGGGGCACCGGCAGGTGCAGCTGCGCCATTGTTGTCCTTGGCATTAAATTGAACTCTGTTACACGACGTAAAAATAAAAAAGGCCGAGACCCAAAATAAAATCTGTATGGGATATTTCAACATCAATTCCCCCTCATCAATAGTATAAACAAGATTTAATGAAAAGAGGACTGACCCAGACCAAAGGCTTAACGCAAGCGACGTTTTAAACCTTAATAAGTTTGATAGGCTTAAAGAATGACCTGTCGATTGCCCCTTATCATTGATGATCAGCCAGCAAGGGCTGCGGCATATCGGGAATTTCTGTTAACCCAAGAAAAGTTCATACATGATTTGCAGGAACTTCTTCACCACGAAAAGCAGGTTCGCCCAGCCTATACGATGTGGGTGAATACTTTATTTGCAGAAAAAGTTCAAAAAATTCAGGTTTTAAAAGATGAAATCGCAGAAAATCAAACCACTTTGGAACAAATCAAAGAACGCATGTGGCAAAAACAAATTTCCAGAAAAAAAGCATATTTAAAAGCTCTGAACGATTTAGCAGTAAAAAAAAATGGCGAGCAGAATTTCCCCGCGCAGGATGTGCTGAAAGAGAAAAACATTAAATTTTACTACCGAAAAATCGCACAAAGCTTGCATCCCGATTCGCGTGCCTGCGAAAGCGAAGTTTTTTCCGAACTGTGGTTGCAGACCCAGCAGGCTTATCGGCAAAAAGATTTAAGTTTTTTAAAATTTATTTGGATTCTATGTTTGCTGCAGGAAAATCCTACCTCGCGCGCGGTGGCGATTTCAGATTTTCGATTTTTAACTGAAAGTTTGAATGTTAAATTGTTGATGCAAAAAAATCTGCGCCGTATTTGGCAAGACAATGATCCAACCTGGAATTTCGAAAAGAAAGACAAGAAAACTTTGCAACAAAAAGTTTTTGCTGAAATGCAGACTTATGAATTAGAACTTTCGCAAATCCTAAAAGATTTGCATCAAGAAATTAACTCGCATATTTCGCAAGGCGCCTAAACCTGGGGCTTTCGCATTTGCATTCGGGGCGGAATAGCCGAGTTTTATTTTTTATTTCGCTGAACGGGCTGCAGTTCGAGTTCAGCTAGGTCCCTGTCTTGCAAAGCATATCAATAACAATAGGAGAAAACATGAACCAACAAGACCAAAAAACAGCGACACCAAATCCAGGCAACAAGCAAACTGCAGGCGTGCCACCGGTAACTCCAGAAATCCAAAAGGATCAAAAAACGACGGATAATAAAAATTCTCAACAGCGGGACGCTCGTTCCACCGAAGCGACTCGCAAGGATGCTGCAAAATAGTAAGTAAGTTTTTTAAGTAAAGCTTAAGCGAAAAAAAAGGGTTCCATTTGGAACCCTTTTTTATTTTTTACAGGATTGAAAACTATGTTTTACAGAAATTTCCGCGCATCACTGAGCATTTTCATTTGATCTGGGAAATTGACTGCTGGTTTGTTTTCAAAGGCAAGACGATCACTGTTTTTTAGCTGGATCATTTTTTCGGTCGTGATCGCTTGTGCCAGTTCTTGATTTGAAATCTGAATTCGCACTATGCGGCCAGCAGAAAAAAGATGTCTAACCAGCACTGGGGCAGTGGCTTGTCGTGACAATAGTCGGTTGGTTAAACTGACTAAATCCGCATCGTGAATTTCTTCATTGTCTTCAGCGCGATTGACGGATCTGGTTGTGATATCTAGTAAATCTTTAATTGTTGCAGTATCTGCTTCGACAAGGCCTGCTGCTTTTAATTGTTGTTGGTGTT
>JBBQHD010000077.1:0-12969 GCA_038323665.1 Bdellovibrionales bacterium | reverse complement strand
AATCAAACTTTAAAACTTCATGAGAAACTTTACTTTCTAAAAGCTGCCATATTAAGCTTGAACGACCAATCTGCATCAGTTCTGTTTTTTTAAAAAACTCATCATCACCAGCAGACAGTTTCCCTTCTCTTGGGCTTTTTTCCGCTCTTTTGAGTATCCTAATAAGCCGACTTAACCGATAAAAACCAAATAATAAAAATCCTAAGCCGAATAAAGCTAAAAAAGTTTGTCCCGCGCTTATACTCATAACTAAATGGTACGCATCCTCTAGCAGCTGGCGAATCTGTATTTTGCTCTAACGTGTAGGTAGAAATGTGGGTTGCCAACAGGAAAAATTGCTAAAATATTGATTTTACTATGGTTTAAAAAACGAAGTGGCGGAGAGGGTGAGATACCGGCTTCGCTGTTTTTCATTAATTTTTTGGTATTATTTCAAGACTCAGAAATCATTGGTAAATAACTAATTACAATTTGAAAACCAAGTCCCTGCCGCATTTTTAGTTTTACCCTGAGTGACCGGGTATCTACGCGGACTGCCGTCTGTTTCCAACAAAATTCCAGCAACGACTATCTGCAACGACTCAAATTTAATTTCTAAATAACTTTCCGCAGATATTCGCAGTTTTTATGCTCATTAATTTATGGGGATTTAAATTAGTCTCTCCTGTTTGCACGAGACTTTTGATGCTAATGCCGGCTTCGCTCGAATTTCTATGAACAAATTGTCGAATCCCATATTCGGATCCTACGTATTTTTTAGCAAGATCACCAGACTCATCAACAAGATTAAATTCAAGTAGCGCTTTGAAATCTGATCTACTGTATCTTGCAACAAGCGCAAGGAATTGCCCTAACTCTCTAACATTTCCGCTGACAGCGAAGCGTCGATATTGCTCAGAATCTCTCGAGTTGAATACGATTACATTATGTGAATCAGGTTCAAGATCAATTCCAGAGTCTGAAATCCGACGGCTGTTTTGCAAAGGAATAATCATTCCAAGCGCCGTGGCTTCATTAAACCATTTATAGTTTAGCGAATCCCAAGAATTGGCAGTTCGCTTGTCTTCATTTGCACTGAATGCGCGATCATTAAATCCTTCATCTAAGACTAGCGTTTCGGTTTCAGAGATCGGCATCGCAACATGCTGGCGATCAAATCGACTGCGTTCGTCAGTTTTAGTGGAAACTGTTTCTCGGATAGGACTATAAAATTTTGTATCTATTTCAAGATTTTTTCCGAAAACTATTTGCACTCGGCTTATCTCGGGAAGAACTGTTCTCCAAATACTTTTTTCGCGTAAGCCTTCTCGCCTTATATCGCGCGACTGCCCATGTTCATCCGTCAAATTGAAATAGACATTAATTGTATCTTCAGAAATTGGATCTACGTGGGTTACATCCCTTAATGAAAGAGTTCTGACTTCGCCCTTCTCAAGATACTCTAGGTGCAGGCCAACTAGCGAAACAGCATTTCGGGTTTTGTGCAAAGTTACTGATCTAAAAAGTTTTTGATCACTGGCAGAACTCGTCCAGGTGAACGTGCTCTCTGGCTGAAGCAATGTGAGCTCATGAATCATATCAAAAATATTGGCGCGTTCATCTGCCGCTTTTGTCAGAAGGGAAAAACATATTAGAAATATAAAAAGTGCACGCATATTACCTCATATAAACTTGAGCAGTTTCGGATCGTTCTCATTAAATGAATCGGTTGCCAAAATCACTCATATAAGAATGGATCCTAAACTAATTTTTGTTTGCCTGCCTGCAATTTATTAATAATGGCAACTTTTACATATCGTCGATAAAAACGACTAAAACTTGGACACGACCAACGCTATTTCTTCTTTTTGTAGGTTACCGAAGCAACTGAATGCATTCCAAGCTTGAGCAAGCACCGACCACCAACACAAATCCAAACCTTCAGTTTAAACTTGCGTTCAAAAGAGGGTTCGAATCTCACCCTCTCCGCCAATTTTTTTTTAAATACTAAATCCCAACTTAATTACTAAAGGCCCAAAAATAGAGTTCGGCTTGGCGCGATTTGTTTGCCCAGAAAAGCTCAGCAAGTAAAAACCCGCAAACCTAATTGCAAACAAAGCGTGCCAAACGGTATGTCCGAAGACTTTTTGGGCCGTTAGGAATTAAGTTGGGATTTAGTGTTTAAAAGAAAAGTGGCGGAGAGGGTGAGATTCGAACTCACGGACCCCGCGAAGGGTCGGCAGTTTTCAAGACTGCTGATATCAACCACTCATCCACCTCTCCGAGCGAAAAAAAGCTTTTGGTTGAAGATTGGTTGTAGCGCGAATAATGCCCGCTGTAAAATGCAAAAAAGCGGCCATTTCAGCCGCTTTTTTTTACAATATCTTAAATCTTCAGATTTAGTGGCCGATAGAAACGCGCAAAAATCTTTCTTGGTAAGTCACAATACCTTCATAAACTTCACGGCAATTACGGCTGCCCTGAGAGTCTTCGCTGGTGATTCCGTCGCACTCAGTCCGGTATTTAGCATTTTTGAACGTTTGCACAAAGCTGCTTAATTTCGCTTTTGTTACTTTCGGTCCACCTTTGTGAACGACATCAAAAGTCACACTGGTGATTTTTTCGTTGCCCGTTCGGCCCTCGTCAAAAGATTCGTCCGTGCTGCGAGAATCAAACGAAACCAAGATGCGCAAAGTTTTAGTATCTTTGGTTACTTCATCAAAACTGCAAATCACAGCACCGTCGATAAAATTACAAGGTCCATGAGTTGTTTTGATCACTTTACGGCCGTTCATGTATTGAACTGCTACAACTGCAAAGTTCTTTGCGTCCATCGGCACAGAAGTGCTTTTAGAATGTCCGAACGCAGACCCCGTGATTACCAAACTGGCTAATCCTACTAATACTGACTTCATATCAATTTTCTCCTTCGGTTTATTTATTTATTTTTAAAAAACATTTCCCTGAATTCCAGAATGGCTAAACCAATGCCAACCAGAAAGAAATATTCACATCCACAACGCTATTTCGGGATTTTTTAAAAAACAAATGAAAATCTTGACCGAATTTTGACTTAACGGATCTCGGAAATTCCACCCACATAATTTCTAAGTGCGTTAGGAATTTTGATGCTGCCATCGGCCTGCTGATAATTTTCTAAAATCGCCACCAGCGTGCGCCCGATCGCAAGACCCGATCCGTTTAAGGTGTGCACCAGCTGCGGTTTTCCGCCCGATGATTTAAATCGGATTTGCGCCCGACGCGCTTGGAAATCTTCGAAGTTGGAACACGAACTGATTTCGCGGTAAGCATTCTGGCCGGGTAACCAAACTTCTAAGTCATAAGTTTTTGCCGAGCCAAAACCCATGTCGGCAGTGCATAAAAGCATTCTGCGAAAGGGAAGTTCAAGTTCTGTTAAAACTTTTTCCGCGTGCGAAGTTAGACTTTCCAGCATTTCATACGAGTTTTCTGGTTTGGAAAAAATCAATAGTTCTACTTTATCAAACTGGTGCTGGCGTATCAGTCCGCGCGTATCCTTGCCGTAACTGCCGGCTTCGGATCTAAAACAGGGCGAATAGGCGCAGAATTTTTTGGGCAGATCTTCTTCTTTTAGAATTTCGTCGCGAAAAAAATTGGTGACGGGAACTTCCGCTGTCGGAATTAAATAATAATCTGTTTGTTCCAGTTTAAATAAATCTTCTTTAAATTTTGGCAACTGCCCTGTCCCCATAAGACTGGCCGAATTCACAATAAACGGAGGAATAATTTCCTCATAGCCATGCTGT
Organism: Bdellovibrionales bacterium; assembly: GCA_038323665.1. Lineage (GTDB taxonomy): Bacteria > Bdellovibrionota > Bdellovibrionia > Bdellovibrionales > Bdellovibrionaceae > JBBQHD01. The sequence continues at coordinate 9,205 of JBBQHD010000077.1, read as the reverse complement.
CTGGAATGCATATCCATCATGAACTGAATTAATGCACGCTCTAACATCGCGGCAGCGCCTCGCAAAAAAACAAATCGGGCGCCTGTTACTTTGCTTGCGCGTTCGAAATCAAAAATTTTTAAATTTTCGCCCAATTCCGTATGTTCTTTCGCTTGAAAAGAAAATTTTGTCGGTTCGCCCACAGTTTTTTCAATTTTATTGTCCTGTTCGGAAGATCCAACAGGCACCGAACTGTGCGGCTTGTTCGGCAGAACCATCGCCAGCGATTGAACTTTTTCATCCATTGCCGCAGCTTCGGATTCATAGCCCTTGACGGTGGCTGAAAGTTTTCCTAAATCTGCAAGAATTTTTTGCGCCTCATCATTTTTTCCAGTGCGCTTAAGAACGGCGACTTCGCCGGATAATTTATTTTGTTGTGCCTTGGTCGTTTCAGCCAACGTCATCAAAGATTTTCTTTGTTTATTCAGCTCGATCAATTGTTCGAACACTTCGGTTGAAGCTTTTCGATTCAACAGGGCCTGTTTATATTCTTCATTTAAGGATTTTAAGTCGATCATAGGTCCTTCACATATTCGGGGCTAATAAGATATACATTCTTAAGATCTGCGACACTAAGACGCAAATTAAATCGAAAATTAAAACTCCCCCAAGTCCCCAAGACTTGGCCAGTCTTAAAAACACACCCGTAATCACAATCGTAAAAAACACCAGCATCAAAGTTCCAAACTTCATTAGTTCTTGACCGATCATTCCCAATGTCAGTCCCAAGAAAATTCCGGTGATGCCTTTTAAAACCCAAGTCAGTGTTTCCACAAAAGCGTTTTTGGCGCCGGTATGGATTTGTTCGCCTAAGTTTTTTACTTTGTCTGTGATTCCCATGGTTATCCTCCACCTAAATTTTTTAAACGTTCTTCTACGGTTCCGCGATCCAGCGCATTCGGCGCAAGTTCTAAATAATTTTTATAGGCCTTTACTGCGGCTGGCAGATCGCCTTTTTTATCCAGCAGCGCACCCAGTTCGCGGTATAAATCAGCATAACCGCTTTCTTTTCCTTCAGCCAAGGTCAACATTGTTTCGGCTAGATCCAAAGACCCTGCTTGGCGGTAACACTGGCCGGCTTTGACATAGATTGCTGCACTTTGTGGTCGCAGCTTAATGGCCTGAGTGTATTGGCCCGCGCATTCGGAATAATACCCCTGGGCTGAATAAATTTCCGCTGCGATCAAATAAACTTCTGCCAAATCTGGGTTGAATTTTTTTTCTTCTTCCGTCGCGCGCAATGCTTCGTCCAGTTGTTTCATTTGCAAAGCCGCTTTGGCGACAAACAATTGCGCCTGCGGGTAACGAGGATTTACTTCCGCAGCTTTTTTAAAAACCTTCATGGCTTCGGGCGCGCGGCCGGTTTCTAAATACAATCGTCCCACTTGAAACAAAGCATCGGCTTCCGTGGGGTCAATGGCCGCTGCTTGTAAAAAAGATTTTAGTGCGGCGTCGTTTAATCCCAAAGCCTTTTGACAAATACCTACGCCCAACCAAGCTTTTGCATTTCTAGGATTGCGATCTATGACTTGCTGATAGAAAATTTGCGATTGGTTAAATCGATCTTCGCCTTGATACAGTTCTGCCATCGCAATTTTTAATTCGTCGGAAAAAGAAAATTTCTGAATTTGTTTTTCCATATACTGAATCGCAGTGTCCACTCCGGTGGTGGCGGCCAACATTCGCGCGTAAATAATTTGCGCATCGCTGGACGCTGCATCCAATTCATTTGCCTTGGTCGCATATTTGGCTGCTTCTTTCACGGCTTGATCTCTTTTTTCTGCCTGCGATTTCTCGGTGCCCTGCAGGCTTAACGCTAAATTCAAATTTGCTTTGGCTAAAATGACCACGGTATCTAGATCTGCATCGTAAATTTTCAATGCTCTTTGCCCATAGCGAATCGCAGAAATATAATTGTTCTTGCGCAGTTCGATCAGGGCAAAGCCCCGCAAAACTTCAAAACTTTGTGGATTCTTTTTCAGCGCCGTCAGCAAGGCCTGTTGGGCTGCATCGAAATCATAGCGCTGACTTAAAAAATCTGCCTGCAATAAATACGCTGCGGTTGAATGGACAGAGGCACGCTGGGCTTTTTTTACCCAATCCATAGCTTCGAACCGCTGATTTAATTTCCACAAACATCCTGCTGCTTTGATGGCGGCCTGGTCATTTTTCGGATCTAACTCGAAGGCGGCTTTGTATTCTGCCTGCGCTGAAAGACAATCGCCTTGGCGTGCGTATTGATCGCCTAAATATAAAACTTCATTTTGCGAACGAGAATCTTGATCATTGCCGACTTCTCCGCCCAATCGCACCACTAATTTTCTGGCTGCCTCATTTTTTTTCCAAAGTTTTAACGCCTGCAGTGCTTCTTGCAAGGCGGATTTTTTTTCTCCGCGTTCGACGTAAATTTCGGCCAAGACTTGATGCCCTTCCGAAGCCAATGGTGCGCGCACTTTTTCTTTTTGTTTAAGTGCTGCCGTCAGCAAGCCAAGTGCATCGTCGGTCTGATGAAATTTTTGAAAGACTAAAATTCCCAACAACACGCGCGCTTCTTTGTGGCGAGGATTGCTTTGCAATGCAGAGATTAATAACTCGCGCGCCGATTGGGGGTTCGTGTCTTTTAAGATTTTGGCTTTGTGAACTTTGGGCTGCAACCACTGCGGCCATAGTTGAATTGCTTTGTCGTAATACGGTATCGCGTATTTCAGTTCTTTGTTCAGTTCATAAATTTCTGCTTTCAATGAAAATGCCACCGGCAAAAGGCTAAAATTCGAAACGTTTTCCAGCATATGGTCTAAACTACTTTTGGCTTCGGGAAATTTGTCTGACAAAAACAAATCCACTGTTTCGCAAAAATTCCCGTAAGGGCTGCCGATATTCAATTGGCGTGTTGAGCGCACCAATTGTTTTAAAGTTTTTTGATCTTTATCATCTTGAAAAGCATAGGGCCACAGCTCGCGGTAAGTCGCGCACAGCAAAGCGCGTGCTTCCAGCGACTGAGGATCTGCATTGAGATAATTCACAAGTTTAATTTCCGCGTCCAAATAAGTTTCGAAGTTATCTTTGGCAAATTGATCTACTGCTTCGCGGAACAAATTGGATTTTTGCACAGGGTTTTCCACCGGCTGATAGGAAATCGACATCAGGTGAATTTTTTCTGATTCGGTTTTTAAATATCTGGCACTAAAAGAATCCACTGCATAAACGACCGCAACCACGGCGAAAAAAATCACCACCACTTTGGCCGCAAGAGGAATGCGGAACCATAATTGAGAATTTTTTTGCAAGGTCACTGTTTGTGGTTTTTTTTTGGGTTTTACTTTTTGAGTTTTTGGTTTGATCGGGACCGCTGTTGCCGTGTGTGTGACCGCATCGATTTCGGTTTTCTCGCGGTAAGTGTCTTGGTTGGTGATGCTTTTATGAGTTCCCTCGTTGTCGGAATCATCCATGCGTGCTGGGGCCTTCAGTGCTTCCAATAGCGAGTCATAAAAGTCGGATTCTTGCGAAAGTGGAACCCAACTGCCGTCAGGGTGTTTCGAAATTTTTTCTTCGCCCTGCAGATCTCCGTTGCGGATTTTATTTAGAATATCTGCGGTCGTAAAGGGGCCATGGGTTTTCCCGTTCAGATCGCGAATATTCCAAAGCACAGCGTTTGACATAACTATCAGTTTCAACTGCGAAAGCCCCGAGATGAAGGACTTTTTGCTGCAGACCAAGGTCCCAGACCTTGGTCCCACGATGGGATCGGATCCAAAATGGAATCGGTCTTAGAATGCTTTTGGGCCGTCAGGCCCCTGTAAATTCTTCCTAAGTGTCAAACTTATTGGCACAGGGTTTGTATAGGGATTAGTCGTGCTTGAAATTTTAGAACGCAACCAATCTACTTCAGCAGGATTAACTAGATGGCAAAAGTGGTTGATTGCGGTTTACGTGTTGGCAGTTGTTTTAATTTCTGCTTCCGTTCGGGCCTGATTTTTGTTACTTAAATTTTAATTTCAGCTTCTGACAACCTAGGACCCCCTCCCAAGAGTCAGAAGTTGCTTGATCCCAGCCGTACCCCCTCCATGGCTGGGATTTTTTTTGCCTTTTTTCTGGGGCCTCTCCTTCGAGAATCGGTTAAATCAGAGGTTCAGAAGTTTATATAAATAAGTTTTCCTAAAACGCGGCTCGTGCCTCCAAAAACCGCCGGTACGGCGGGCGCATCCTGCTTTTTTGAGGTTTTAGGCAAACTTATTTATATAAACTTCTGAACCTCTGATTTAACCGACCTCGAACATTGCGCGTGCGTAGGGTCCACTGATTTTCGAGGTTTTTGGATCCGCATTTTTGGGGTTTACTTGGATTTTTGGTGCGTTTTTTTGAATTTATTTTACTGGGTTTTGTATTTTGGTAATAGTTCCCTTTTTGCTGGGTCTGTTTCTGCAAAAAGGGAACTGTTCACTGGCTTGTTATTTTGTGCTTTTTAAATTTTTGCTACGGTTGTGTCTGAAAAGCTAAGTCTGAAATTTTATAGAGTTTGCCGTTTGTCGCCAATACCTTAATTGCTTCCTCGTCGTAATAGGAAAAGACTTGGTCCACTTGTAGCACTTCGTTATCTCTTGTTAAGAATGTTGAGCCTACTTTTACGTTACAACGTTCTTCTGGATTTTTAATCTCTACGCCGGTTTTATAAACATCATACACTCCGGCGTTAGTTACGATTCTGCCATCTTCGAACATTTCCATGATTTTTTCTTTTTTTAGCAGCGGCGATAGCACTATCGAACCTCTGGCTGCGCCACTAGCCATACTAGTAACATTATTAGTAATTAACGCTAATCCGTTGTGAATCTTTGAAAACCCTTGCAGTTGTACTTGCCCATTTTTGAAAACTGCTCGGACTTTGGCAACTTTATTTTTAGGAGTAATAACAACTGTACCTGGACTTAGTGTTGCCGAAGAGCAGAAAAACCATTTTACTTCTGGTGAAAGTTCGTCATTTTCCAGAATAACTCCCGAGCTGGTAAGAACTCGCCCATCTGAAAATACTTTTTGAATTTTTAAAATTTCATTTTTAACCGTGATAACCTTCATACCCACAGTTAAAGCTTCTGCGGAAAAAGACATTTGCCCAGCCAGAAAAACTGCGAAAATTGCGAAAACTTTTAAATTCAACATCATACATAACTCCTTGTTTAAGTCTTTTACACCTGCCACAAAATGGCAGTATTTAAACCGCCAAAATGGAGTAGCTGCAAATCAGTTCGAACAATGTTGAGAAAAGCAAGAACTGGGCCAGAAAAGGGCCCTGTTGTTAAACCCTTTCGATCTGTGCGCCTAGTGTGCTTAGTTTTTTTTCTAGTTCTTCGTAGCCTCGGTCTAAGTGGTAGATTCGGTTGATGATGGTTTCTCCGGTGGCGGCTAGTCCCGCTAAGACTAAACTGGCGCTGGCTCTTAGGTCGGTGGCCATTACTTGGGCTCCGCTTAGGGTTTTGTTTTTTAGGCCGCGCACTACTGCTACTCTGGTTTTTGGACTGATGTCTGCGCCCAGTCTTAATAATTCTTGGACGTGCATAAATCTATTTTCGAAAATGGTTTCGCTGATCACGCTGGTGCCGTCGGCTTGGGTCATTAGGGCCATAAACTGCGCCTGCAGATCGGTTGGAAATAATGGGTGCGGAGCTGTTGTTAAGTCGACGGATTTACATCGGAAATCTTTTTGCGCTGGCGTTTTTAATTCAATCCAATCTTTGCCTGTGGTGATTTCAAAACCGCATTGTTTTAATTTTTCTAAAACATCGCGAAGATCTTCTGGTGCGGATTTTTCTACTCGCACATTTCCCTTGGTGATGGCTGCTGCGATTAATAAGGTTCCTACTTCGATTCGGTCTGGGATGACTTTGTGATTCGCAGGTTTTAATTCTGTCACACCTTGAACAGTGATAACGCTGGTGCCGGCGCCTTGGATTTTTGCTCCGCGGGCGATCAAGCAATTTGCTAGATCCACAATTTCGGGTTCTTTGGCTGCGTTTTCTAGAACTGTTTCGCCTTGTGCAAGTGTTGCTGCCATTAATAAATTTTCTGTGCCGCCGACCGTTTGTGTTTCAAACAAAATATGTGCACCTTGCAGTTTTTTTGCTTTTGCTAAAACGTAACCATCTTTTATTTCCAATTCCGCACCCATGGCTTTCAAACCATCTAAGTGCAAATCGATGGGCCTTGTTCCGATGGCACAACCGCCAGGCAACGACACGACGGCTTCGCCGAAACGCGCCAGCAGTGGGCCCAAGCATAAAATACTTGCGCGCATTTTTCTGACCAAGTCGTAGTGGGCTTCTGTGGATTTAATATCGCTGGCGTTAACGGTGACCGTGTTTCCCTGTTGTTCAGTTTTAAATCCTAGGCTTTGCAACAATTCAAGCGTTGATTCGATGTCTTTTAATTTTGGAACATTTTCGAATTTGTGAATTCCGGGACTTAAAATGGTGGAAAATAACAGAGGCAGGGCCGAGTTTTTTGCTCCACTTGCTGTGACTGTTCCTGATAATTTTTTTCCGCCGGTGACTTTCATTTTATCCATAGACATGAGTGTCTGGTATTTTTCTGGGGAAGTCTAATTGCGATTGAGCTTAAATTATTCGCGCGCAGCGAAAATAACTCGGTCGTGATCAGCGAAATCTTTCAGCACGGAAACTGTTTTAAAAATTTTCTGTGAATCAAAAATATTTTTTACTGTTGGTCCTTGATCAAAACCAATTTCAAAAATGGCCGCCGCCTTCTTATCGATGAGGGCCGAGATGTCTTGCGCCCATATTTTTACGTGCTGTAAACCCTGGTCATTTGAAAATAGGGCCTCTGCTGGTTCAAATTTTTTAACATCGTCGGCGACCGGGCCATTGACGGGATCGACATAGGGGGGGTTGCAGACGATCATATTAAATTTATTTTTATTTCCCAGATCCTGGGTTTTTCCCATCCAGTTGCGATCAGTAATTGCATCAACTTGAATGGTAAAAATATTTTCTGTTTGCAGATTTTTTGCGTTCGCAATCGTGAATTCGATCGCCTTAGAACTTTGATCCACCAACACGACCTGGCCCTGAGGAAATTTCTTGGCCAAGGAAATTCCTAAACACCCTGATCCGCAGCCCAGGTCTAATATCCGTAACGGGTTTCGTGAAAAATCATTTTCTGCAGGAAAATTTTTTTCAATCCAAGCAACCGCTGTTTCCACAACCAATTCTGATTCGGGGCGAGGAATCAATACCCCGGGTCCAACTTTAAACGTTTGAAAATAAAAATCTTTTTCGCCGCGGATATAGGCCACGGGTTCTTCTGCCGCCCGTCGCCGGATGACCTCGCGGCATAGGGAAATTTCTGCGTCTTTTAATGGTCTTTCAAAATTCAAATACAAATCGATTCTTTTCATCGATAGGGCCGAAGATAAAAGCAGTTCTGCTTCCAGGCGATGTTCGCTGAAATTTTTTTGTTTTAAAAAGGCACTCGATTTTTCTAAGATCTCGCCAAGCTTAACAACCGATTTTGTTGTTTCCATTAGTTGGTTTGGTTTTTTAAAGCTTCGGCTTGGAAATGCGCGACCAACGGATCGATCAGCGTTTCCACTTCGCCGGCCATATAGCCGGAAATATTGTGAACACTGACGCCGATGCGGTGATCGGTGATGCGGGATTGCGGAAAATTATAAGTGCGGATGCGTTCCGAACGATCGCCGGTTCCGATTTGTTCTAGGCGCGCGTCGGATGCTTCCTGTCGGTAACGTTCGTCTTCTAGTTTTTGTAATTTTGCGTAAAGAATCTGAAAAGCGCGTTCCTTGTTTGAACCTTGGGATTTACCTTCTTGGCATAGCACCATAATTCCTGTGGGAATGTGGGTGACGCGAACTGCGGATTCGGTTTTGTTAACCGATTGACCGCCAGCACCTTGGGATCTCATCACATCAATACGAATATCTTTTTGATTTATTTTTACTTCGGTCGGATCCACTTCGGGAATCACCGCAACCGTGATGGTGGATGTATGCACTCGGCCTTGGGCTTCGGTTTTTGGAACTCGCTGCACACGGTGAACGCCAGCCTCGTATTTCATTTTGCTGTAAACCGAAGTTCCCAAAATACTTGCAATGACTTCTTTGGCGCCGCCGACATTGCCTTCGGAATAAGAAATCAATTCGATTTTCCAACCTTGTTTCGAAGCATAGTGCGAATAAGCTCGGAATAATTCATCGGCAAACAGCGAGGCCTCGTCGCCACCGGCGCCGGCGCGGATTTCCAGTAAAATATTTTTGTCGTCATGTGGGTCTTTGGGAATCAGTAGGATTTTTAATTCTTGTTCCATTTTTGGAATGCGGGTTTCGATTTCGCCAATTTCTTCTTTCAGAAGTTCGCGCATTTCCTGATCGGATTCTTGCGCCAGTAATCCCTTGTTGGCCCGCAAGGTTTCTGAGTCTTTGCGGTAGCGACGAAAAAGTTCGACCACGATCTGTAGGTCGGAAAGCTCTTTCATTAATTTTTTGTATTCGTTCAGTTGCGAGGCAACCCCGGGTCTTTGCAAAGCAAGCTGAACCTGCTCGTAGCGGTTTTCGACTGCCTCTAATTTGCTAAACATTTATTTGCGCGCGTATTTTTTCTTGAATCGGTCGATACGGCCTTCGGTATCCATGACACGTTGTTTTCCGGTGTAAAAGGGATGCGATGCCGAGCTGATTTCCACTTTGATCATGGGATAATCTTGGCCGTCTTCCCATTTGATGGTTTCTTTGGACGACAAAGTTGACGTGCCTAGAAATGCGTAATCGCACGAGATGTCTTTGAAGACTACGGTTTGGGTTTTTGGATGAATGTCTTTTCTCATGATCGCCGCCTTATTTTTTGATCGGAACGTCGTAAACTAGCACAGCGAATTCCGGTTTTGCAAGCCCCGAGAGCGGCCCTGCGTTTTTAAATTCGGCCGCGCGGGCAAAAGAGAGGCGGGCAGGCACAAAGCCTTTTACTTTTCAAACACGGCCTCCGTGCCTCGCCGCTCCTGCACCTCTTTATTTTGTGGTGATTTTGATTTTCCTCGGGCTGTCGGGAGGCGTCCAGCCCCCGCGGAGGTTTGAAAGAGTAAAAGGCTTTGTGCCTGCCCGCCTCTCTTTTGCCCGCGCGGCCGAATTTAAAAACGCAGGGCC
>JBBQHD010000076.1:0-12998 GCA_038323665.1 Bdellovibrionales bacterium | reverse complement strand
CAGCAAACAACGGTCACCGCGGTTTTGCCTTATTACAAAAAATTTCTGGAAAAATTTCCGCGGGTTCAGGATTTGGCTGAAGCATCCTTGGAAGATGTTTACGAACTGTGGTCGGGACTGGGATATTATTCTCGCGCCCGCAATCTGCATAAATCAGCAAAGATCATTGCAGAAAATGGTTTTCCGCAAACGCTTGAGGGCCTGCTGGAACTACCTGGTTTTGGACCCTATACAGCCCGAGCTGTTGCCAGCATTGCCATGAATATCCCGGTCGGAGTTCTAGACGGAAATGTTATCCGCGTGCTGACCCGCCGAATGGGTTTTCAAAAAGCTTGGTGGAACAATGAAACTAAAAATCATCTACAAAATATTTCTGATCAGTTGGCACAATTTGGCAGCCCCAGTGACAGCAATCAAGCCTTGATGGAATTGGGCGCGACCACTTGCACGCCCACAAAACCTTTGTGCCGACTGTGTCCCTGGACCCAGACCTGTGTCGCGTATGCAAAAAATCGCACCCATTTGATCCCTTTGAAAAAACCGCGACCTGATAAAAAAATATATTTTTGGGAAGTTTCCTTACAGGAAAAATCAGGGCAATATCTAATGAGCAAGCAGCCCGCGCTGCCCTTTCTGAAAGGCAAATGGATGTTCCCAGGTTCGTTAAAACTACTGAAACAAAAGCCCAAAAATTTTTTGGTCAGCCACACCATTACCAATTATCAAATCTATGTAGGAACTTCGAAAAATAGAATTAAAGTCGATTCTGAAAAAAAATGGATTGCAAAAAAAGATTTGAAAAAGCACAACCCTTCACAACTATTGCAAAAAATTTTAATGGCTGCCGGGCATTTGATTTTCTTTGGATTTATCCTTTTACAATCTTCGTGCAGCCACAAAAAAGCCATCTCTAACGAAATCCTCGCTGTTTCCCAAGCGGCGCCTAAATCTGGGGAAATTATTTCTCCGGATGGGGATTGTTTCATGCCCGTGTCTTCGCCTTCGGGAAAACGCGTCTTATTTCTGTGCCAAAACACGCGCAGCCATAAATGGAGCGAAGTTTATAAATGGGAACCGGGCACTATGCCCTTAAGATTTTCTTTTGCTGGACAGGACGTTATTGCATTTCAGTGGCTAAGTGAAAATCTGATTCTATATCAAGTCAAAGCACAGATAAAATCCAATTTGTTTGAGCTGCAAGCCAAAGAAAATTTGCAAAATTATACCCGCGAATGGAGCGGAGCTAAGTTGCAAAAAACCGAACAAAATCCACAAATTGAAACCAATCCCGCGGCCCAGGCAAAATCTCTTTTAAAACCCGAGAAAAAAGGAGATCTGCGCGTTTTACGTTGGGTTGAACCATGATTTTTTTAATTTTCTTTAATTTCAGCGTCGCCGCGACAACACCAGGATTTGGCAGTTCAATCATTGGCGATCCAGAAAAAAGTTTATTTTGGAAATTACAGGGGCTAAGCAGTCAGGCTTTGCCCAATCAACTGAAACTAGAATCTGTGAATGAAAAAGAAAATGGCATCGAGGCATTTTACAAAACAGAAAATCAAACTGAATCCGAATACTCGTTGCAATTTATTCCCAGCAAAGAAGTTTTAACCAGCAAAGATTTGATTCGAAAATACAATTTATTGGGATTCGAAGTTTTGGGCAATCAAACGCAAAAAGCACCTAACAAAGATTCTGCTTATTATCTATTTGATTTAAAATTAAAAGATCAAAAACTGCGGCAAAAAATTCAATTCGCCAAAGGTAAAATGCTGGTGCTGACTTGCAAATCCAAGGCACCAGAATTTAAAAACAAATTGCCGGTCTGCAATCAGTTCCTAGCCACCGAACAGATTGAATAATTTTTTTAAAAATCCTTTTGCTGCCGCTGGTTTCGCATCAGACGACCCACTGCCGGATAATTTTCTAAACTGAGTTCTATTTACATTGGCGCCGGCTGGTTTTTTGTATTGTCCAGATCCCTGCGTTTTTGTGACCGGTTTTTTACCATTGGCCTGCTGTTGATTGGGATTCTGTGGTTTTTGTTTGAAATGTTGTTTCTGTGCTTGCTGACCATTTCCAGATTGCGCGGGCCGCGGATTTTGCTGACGCTGCGGACGCGGACCCTGATCGCGTTGTTGAGACTGATCCCGCTGTTGCTGCCCCTGCGGCCGTGGACCTTTATTAAAATCTTTGCGTGGCGGAGGTCTTGGCGGTCGACCTTTATCATTGAAAGAAGGCTTCGATGAATAATCCGAACGCGGAAATTCAGGGATTTCTTTCAGCAATTCTGATTCTTCCAAATATCCCGAAGCAATTTTATTGGTTAAATATTCTTCGACTCGCATCAAAGAATCCACATCGCGGTCGCTGACCAAACTAAATGCATGTCCCTGTTTCTGCGCACGCCCGGTTCGACCGATGCGGTGAACGTAGGATTCAGGATCCGAAGGCAAATCAAAATTGATCACAATGTCGACTCGATCAACATCCAACCCACGGGCAGCAACATCGGTTGCAACCAAAACTTGGGAAGACGATTCATCGCGGAATGTTTCAATCACTTTATTGCGTTGGCCCTGACTGAGTAAGCTTGAAAAACCCAGAGCGTGAATGCCGGCATTGTTTAAGAAAATCGTAATACGATCCACATTGTTTTTGAAGTTTGTAAAGACAATCGCCTGTTTATTATTGTCGGCATTTTCTTTTCTTAACAGCGACAATAAATATCTGGGTTTTTCATCCTGCCCGCAGTGGAAAACAAAATCCTGAACATTTTCGGCTTTCATTTCCTTGCGGCTTAAATTAATTTCAAAAGGTTCTGCGCCGAATCGATAAGCGATATTGATGACTTCGAAATTCAAAGTCGCGCTGAACAGACACAGTTGTCGTTCGCGTGGGATGCGTTGCAGAATAAAGCTCATATCATCGCGAAATCCCATATCAAACATTCGGTCTGCTTCGTCGAATATGACTGCGCGCACTTGTTTTAAATCTAGCAAATGTTCTTTATACAGATCAATCAATCGACCGGGGGTCGCGATCACAAATTCAACCCCGTTGCGAAGCGCTTCTTTTTGCGGTTCGTAACTGGATCCACCGTAAATGGAAATTCCGCGTAGGCCGCAGGGCACACCCAATTTTCCGAATTGATCAAAAATCTGTTCGGCCAATTCGCGGGTGGGAACTAAGACCAAAATAAAATTTCGGGCTCGCCAATCGGTGAAATGCGGCAAAGTTTTTCGTTCTTCGCTTTGCGACCGTAAAATTCTTTCGATCATGGGAATCAGAAAAGCTCCGGTTTTTCCGGTGCCGGTGGGGGCAAGTCCTGAAACATCTTTTCCATCTAAAAGTTTTGGAATGGCTTGTTCTTGGATCGGCGTGCAGTCATCCCAACCCAATTTTTTGATTTCGTTCAGTAGCGGTTCGCACAAATTTAATTCGGTCAATTTCAATTCAAACTCCAGTTCAGGCTATCTTGTAGGAAGTTTTCCACCGCAGCAACAAACAGTTGCGGTTGATCGGCGTGCACCCAATGAGCAGCACCTGGGATTTCAACTCCTTGGATAAGTTTGTTGGTCCTCAGAATTTTTTGATATGTTTCGCGCGAAAGCTCAAGAGAATTTTCGCCTCGAATCCACAAAGTTGGCATTTTTAGACCCGCCACCTCGTGCCAACGCTCGGTTTCGCGTCCCTGGGAAACGGAATCCAGAATGCCTTTTTTGGAAAATCTCCAATCCCACAGACCCTGGTCGTTTTCGCGCAAATTGGTCATAAAAAATGCCGCCAGGGTTTGCAAATTGTCTCGGGCCTGAACCGTTTTTACAAAGACCTCACGGAAATAAGTTTTCATTTCTTCCCGCGAGGTAAACGGCACCGGGATCGGATTGATCAGCTGTTCATAGTAGGCCAGCTGCGACAAATTTTCTTCGGGCCCGATGTCTTCGGCAATCAGCCCCACCAGTCGCTCCGGGTGCAAATGCGCAAAGCACAAAGCATTGCGGCCACCCATGGAATGCCCGATCAAAACAAATTTTTTCAATTGCAAATGATCCACAATTTTCAGCAGATCGCCGGCATAATCTTCGGGGCTGTATCCCTTTTCGGGTTTTAAAGATTGGCCATGCCCGCGTTGATCATAGGCAATGCACGTGAATTTTCCTCGAAGTGCTGTAAAAATCCGCGTCCAATTCATGGCATTGCCCATTAATCCATGCAAAAAAACTAATGGGGGTCCATTTCCGTCTTGTATGGTATAAAATTGATTGATGAGTTGCGTCTGTAACATCTATCCTGTTTTTGCTTATTTTTTATTAACTATCAATGTGCTAAACAGAAAATCTTAATGTCATCAGCAACAGAATTACCACAAAATCAGATCGATCCCCTCGCAAGTCGAATTGTCGAGTCACTGCAAAAAGGTGGCTTCGAGACCTATCTTGTTGGCGGTTGCGTCAGGGATTTGCTGGTGGGGATTACTCCGAAGGACTTTGATATCGCGACATCGGCCCAACCCGAAGAGGTCAAACGCCTGATTCCGCGCAGCCACATTATCGGCCGCAGATTTCGCCTTGTCTTGGTGCGCAGGCAGGAAAGTCAGTTCGAAATTGCCACTTTCAGACGCAACAGCACCCCCGAAGATATAGAATCCACCGACCCTGGGCAAAAAACCGGCGACAATTATTTTGGAACTTCCGAAGAAGATGCCTTTCGCCGAGATTTCACCATCAATGCGCTTTTTTATGATCCGAAAAAACAAAAAGTCATCGATCATGTCCACGGATTAAAAGACATTCGCGCCCGCCTGGTGCGTATGATTGGTTCGCCCATGAAACGATTGGAAGAAGATCCCATTCGGATTTTGCGAGCGCTTCGTCTGGCGCATTTACTGAATTTCCAAATCGAAGAAGAATTGCGCGAAGCCATCGTGGCGCAAGCTCCGCTGTTGCAAAATTCCATTTTACCTCGGGTGCGCGAAGAATTTATTAAAATTTTAAAACTGCGCGATCCCATGTCGGTCTTTTTGGAAATGAAAGATCTGGGAATTTTAAAACAAGTTCTGCCAACCATTGATGCCATTTTAGAAGATTCCGAAAAAACTTTTGTGTTCGAACAGCGGATGCACCGCTGGCAAGAAGTCGGCGTGGATAAATCCAATTTGCTAGAGTTAACTTCCGCTTTTCTAGTTAGTATCGCTGGAGTTTTAACGGCGGAAAATCCCGAGTGGATGCAGTGTTCGAAAGAGGAACTGGGCTATTCGAAATTGGAATATGGAAATTTCGAACGGGCCTGCAGTTTGGTTGAATCTTTGAATCGCCCCGATAAATATTTGCGCAAGGGCCCGCCCAGACGAAAAAGATTTTTGACTCAGTTTGAATTTGATATCGCCTTAAAAATCGGCGCGATCGAAGGATCCATTCCCCCGACATTACTTTATTTTTGGAACCAAGAACTTAGAGACTTCGCCACTGATTCCCCGTCCAGATGATATTCTTTGTAAAGATCCAGCGAACTATAAGCACTGCGACCGAAATCAGCTTTGACTGAAAAGTTGCGCACTTTGGCTGGGATATCATTGAAAGACAATTCCGCTGCCAAGACTTGAGCAAATCCCCCGCGTTCACGGTGATCATCAATGATGGCAATGCGATTTTCGTTTTTAGCCAAAAGATTTTTGTAAAATTCCAAATCGACTTCGCTGACAATGGCTGGGTTGACAACGCTGGCTGCAATGCCTTTTTTCTGCAACAGGATTGCGGCTTTTTCTGCTTCCAGCAGCATCGAGCCGACGCCGATAATGGCGACCTTAGAATTTTCTGCCTGTCTGACAATTTGCGGTTTTCCCAAAGTATAGGTCGCGTCTTTTTTGTAATACTGCGGAAAGTTTTCGCGACCTAAAAAGAAAATAAAATGTGGCGGCGTTTTTCCTTGCCTACGAAGGCTAACAAATTTTTCCACAGCTTGGGTCATCAGCGCATCTGCTTCTGCACTGCAGGTCAGGCAGTAAACTTCCGACTGCGGAATTGCGGTGGTCATGGCCTGGTACATCAGCGCTTGGTGCGATGCCCCGTCGGCCGCATCTTGAAAACCGGTGTGCGAAAAAACTGCGATCACTGGGGCTTGGGATAAACTTCCCATCAGCAGCGGCAATGCCCCTTTGGTTACACCAAATTGTGCGAAGGTATCGACGACAGGAATAAACCCTAATTTCGATAATCCCACCGCAGTGGAAATCATATTGCTTTCCGCAACACCGACATCAATCGCCGCATCAGGAAATTTTTTGTGAAATTCTGCAAGCCCCGTTGATCCAGGTAAATCCGAAGTCACGGAAACAATCGGCAGGCCGGCTTCGCGCTTGCGATTCAAGGCTTGGGAAATTCCTTTTTGGATTTTTTCTTCGACACCCCAGTCTGGACTGCGAAGGGATTCAGGTGTTTGCAAAGATTTTTCGGCGCGCGCAATTTCTTCCGTCCATTGGACGAAAAATTCGGGAACTTTTTCGCCGGCAAAAATTTCTTGCAGGAAAGGCAGCAGTTCCGCAGCTTTTTTCAGTGGGAACCCATGGGCGCCAGAAGAACTTTCCGCCGTTTTCAAGGTGCCAAAGCCTTTGATGGTGCGAGCATGAATGCAAACCGGTTTTTTCGGATTGCTGCGCGCTTTTGTGATGGCTTGATCAAAAGTTTCAAAACATTTTTTTAAATCATGGCCATTTTCCAATTGGATCACATCCCAACCCAATGTGCTTAGACTTGCAAAAGTGGGTTGCAAAGAAAAACAATCTTTGTCGATGCGGCCAGAAAGTTTGGTATTGTTATCGGAAATAATTAACACATAGGGGGCCAGTTTACCTTTGGCCGCCAATCCAGGAATTGCAGCCAAAGCTTCTTTGGCTTCGCCTTCCATCGAAGCACCGTCACTTAAAATGGTGATGGTCGTGCGATTTTTCCCAGCAAGTTGATCGCCGATTGCCAAACCCTGAGATTGCGGAAATGCCGAACCCAGGGGGCCGTTGCTAAGGAAAACTCCTTCGGGAAAACAGTGTGCTTCCCCGTGACCGGTCAAGCGCGAAGGAAATTTACGGAAGGTTTTTAATTCTTCGTAATCCACGCCGGCCGTTTTATAAACCGCCTTCAATGCGTAAAAAACATTTTCACAATGCCCGGCATCGTTGACGAAATTAAATAGATCAAACCAGTTCTGTTTATTTTTTCCAGCTTCGGCATAAATGCGAGCAAAAAGTGCCGAAGCAATTTCCGAAAGCGCCGAAGGCCCACCGAAATGCGCAGCAGCCCCGCCCATAACGGCATGGAAGTCCATCAGGACAATCAGCGATCGTAATATTTTTGGATCCGCTAATTCTAATTCCCCCCAAGCCGATGTGGAAATTTTGGTGGAAAATTCAGGGGCCTGTTTAGGATTCGCGGCAAGTTTTGAATGGGTCACAAGAGTTTCAATCATGGGTCTGTTGATATTGGCAAATTTTCACTAGGCCGACAAGCATATAACGCGCGACTGCTAGCAAAACCTAAGGCATAGCTTAATTTTAATAAACATGAAAAAAATATTTTCCATTTTAAGCTTTATTTGTTTTTCTGCCCCCGTTTTCGCCTTCGCATTGAATCCAGAATTCGTTTCCGATGAGGGATTTCCCAATAATTTAAAAGGAAAAGATTTTTTTCTTCATCGCCGTTTGAATCGACATCTTGAAAATCAAGATCATTTATTTCAGCAAACATTGCCCATTGTAAACCTGCAGCAGTGCCGAGATAAAATTTCAAAAATAATTTGCCTAGTAGATCCAGCCGAAAAGAACGAGGACCTTACCCTGCGAAAATGCCAGCAGGGCAGCCAAGACTACACCATTCATTTTGAAAAACTTTTCGATCATTATCCTGCAGCTTTCCAAAAAATGTTTTGTTCCCTGACAGGAATTTTTATCGAAAAAAAATTTGATGGAACTGCCTATGCTGGCCGAAATATGGATCACAATGGCAACCCGACTGGCGGCGCCTTTATCGGCATTCGCAAATCAGTATTGGATGAAAATTTGAACTTGCGAACATGGGCTTCCTGGAAAGAACAATTATCTTTCGGGGGAATTTTAGATTCGTATACCCTTAGCAAAAACCTGCCCCATATCGCAACCCATTCAAATACCGAAGTCAGTGATTTTTTATATTTCGTTATTGCCCACGAATTTGGTCATAATTTTGATTTTGCCAACAAGCTCAACACAATGAAAAACTGCGATCAAGCCAAAGACGAAGATGCCGAGTGCGAGATGAGCGAAAAAAGCTGGGGTGCAATCAGCTGGATCACAAATATCAAACCTAAGCCTGCCAACGATTTTACCAATATCAAAGGACTGTGCTTTTACTGGTGCAAAGAAAATGCTTTAAAGTTTACAGATGTTCCGCAGGTTTACTCAGATCTTGCAAAAACTAACTTCATCAGTCTTTACGCGACAACCCAGCCCTGGGATGATTTCGCCGACAGCATCGCCTATTACTTAGTTTCGCAAAATTTGAACACTTCGTATACCATCGATACGCGGCAGGAAAACAGTTACGATATCATGGCCAAATTGCACTCACCACTATTTGCAGAAAAATACCAATACATCGAAAACTTTTTAAATCGCACAGACATTCAGTATCCCTAGTAAATTATGTTAGTTCCTTAATAAAGTTCATTCTAAATTTCTTCTTTCTTGATTCATTTCGTTCCAAGTTGGGATTAGGCTTGGCTGAATTCCTTTTTCCTTTAGTGCGTTGACAAGTCTTGCCAGGTGCTTGTCGACAAGGTGATCTAGGAAACTTTTTCCTTCGGCGTCTTTTTCTTCGATGGTCTATGTTCCATTTCGCGCGCCCAATGATGGTTTTTCCATTTACTTAGTTTATGGCTCGACATTACCAGCCACAGCCGTTGAATGTATGGAATTTATTACGGACTTGCTATGATGAAATTCACCAGGACAATCTGCGATCTTAATATTTTTTGGTTGCATAGTGCTCATTTTTATGTAAATATGAGCACATGCTATCCAGAATAATTACGACTGAAATCAAGAAAACCAATAAAAGTGTGCTTTTGCTGGGCCCAAGGCAGGTCGGGAAATCCACTCTGATCTCTTCGCTTAAGCCGGATCTATCTATTAACTTATCAGATGAAGTCGAGTTTTTAAAACACACCGGAAATCCCGGAGAACTTCGAGCCTTGATCGAGATTGCAAATGCACAAACTATTTTTTTGGACGAAATTCAACGAATTCCGAGACTTCTGAACACTGTGCAAGCCCTGGTTGATGCCAACAAGAAATTAAAATTTTATTTAACTGGTTCAAGTGCTCGAAAACTTAAAAGAGGTGGCGCCAATCTTTTGCCCGGAAGGGTATTAAATTTTAAAATGGGGCCTTTGGTAAGTGCCGAATGTTCTTATCGAATGGAAACTTCTAAAGTGCTTAGGCATGGTTGCCTGCCCGAAGTCTATTTAGGCAAATCAGATAAACTTGAAAAAGATATTCTTCGATCCTACGTTGCGAATTATTTGCGCGAAGAAATTCAAGCCGAAGCCCTTACCCGCAGTCTGGATTCTTTTTCACGCTTTTTGCATGAAAGTATTTTATCGACGGGACAATTTGTCGATTACAGCAAACTTTCAAAAAAGGCCAAAATTTCTAGACACACTTGCCCTAGGTATTTTGAAATTTTGGAAGACACTTTAGTTGGCCAGCGTTTGTTCCCACTTCCTGAACTGACCGAATCTTTAAATTTAATCAAACATCCGAAATTTTATTTTTTTGACAACGGGGTTTACAATGGTCTTCTGGGAAATTTTGTTGCAAGCCTAGATCGAATCGGATTGCTGTCGGAACAATTGGTATTTAATCAAATTACTCACTCGGCTTGGGCGCAAGGCAAAGACTTTGCAATCAACACCTTTAGAACCCGCGCTGGCGAAGAGGTTGATTTTATTTTAAATCTGGAAGGCAACACCTATGGCGTCGAGGTTAAGCACTCGCAGGAAATCAGCTCTGACGATTTATCTGGACTGCAGTTTTTTGCACAAAACTTTCCCAAGCTAGAAGGTCTATACGTCTTTCATATGGGAACCAAAGAACAGAAATTTGGAAAAATTTGGTCCCTGCCCTGGCAAAAAGGCCTGCAGAACTTGGGACTTTAAGTGAACCTCCGCGGGGAAACCCCGCGGAGGTTCACCGATACGCGACAGGAAAATAGTTACGGCATCCTATACAAGCTGCACTCGCCATTATTTGCAGAAAAATACCAATACATCGAAAACTTTTTAAAACGCACAGATATTCAATATCCGTAGATAAATTTGTCTTGGGTGAGTTTGCAATTTAGGATTAAACCTCAAAACCCAATTTGCTTTCGATAAATAGTATAAATTCATACCCAGGAATGTCTAGCCCAAAGCGCTCTTCCGATTGCCTAACCGAAAGAATAGTGAAAGAATAGTGAAAGAATGTATTCCTTCACTTATACCAGTCAGATCGTTAATAAGATCAGTGATATTTCAGGCCTGCAAAGCAAACTTGAAGTTGTCCCCATTGCCCTAGAGCTTTTGCGCGACATTTCCGCCAAGGCCAATGTAGACGCCGTTCACTTTTCAACGAAACTTGAGGGCAATCCCCTGACTTTGCAACAAGTCACGGTGGCTTTGCAAAAAAAAGCACCTTTAAAATCCAGTCGAAGTCTGAAGGAAATTATTAACTATTCTCAAGCTCGGTATTATTTAAAAAACTCAAGTCGAAAAATCCTTAGTCATGATCTGATTCACAAAGTTCATGATCTGCTTTTGTCTGGAATTGTCATTCGCAGTCATCGTGGGAAATACCGCCAAGGGCAAAATGCCATTAGGAATTTTTCTTCGAAAGAAATCGTTTATCTTCCACCGCAGGCATCCGACACCCATGGCCTTATGACTGAGCTGATTAAAGACGTCAAAAAAATCGCCCTTAAAGAAAATGCGTTTATCGCTGCTGCTTATTTTCATTTTAGTTTCGTTACCATTCATCCCTATATGGATGGCAATGGACGGGCGGCAAGACTTCTTTCAAATTATATTCTTGAATCCTACGGTCATCCCATTAATCAGTATGCCGCACTGGAAAAACAATACGAAAAGAATCGAAAAATATATTATGAGTCTTTGCATCGCCTACAGGGGAAAAATTTCTACGACATTCCTAAAAATCATAACATTACCAGTTGGATTGAATATTTCTTAGACTGTCTTTTAAACACCTATAATGAAGCCGTGAAACGCATTGGCCAAATTCCTTTGGCAGAAAACTTGATATCGAATGACAGATTGGACATCGCATTTTCTTTATTTAAAAAATATCGAAAGTTAAAAACTAAAGACTATGAATCTTTGGTCAATGTTGGGCGAACTCAATCCGTGAAAGATCTGAATACACTTATTGAAAAGAATCTCATCGAAAAAGTGGGCGGCGGCAGATCGACCGTTTATAAAATAAAAACCTAGGCTAAACCGCAAATCAGAGCACATGCCCCGGCTTCAAGGACACTCGGGATTAGTGACTAAGATTTCTGCGGAAGATTTAAGTTCATTGCCTGATTGAAATTTCGAGCGAATATGAGCAAGCGATTGGCTTGCGTAAGTGCCTGCGGGAAGTCGATCGATGGCTTTCAAGGCATAAGGATATTTCGTCATCAACAAAGGAACATGTCTTACGCCGTTAATAATTACTTTTCCCGACGCTGTCTTCGTCAATCCAATATACAGCATAATTGTGCTCATTTGTGGCAATGACATGAATTGGTTGCTGATGAAATTTCCCAGGGAATACACAACCAGTCGTTCCTCATCACCAATTTTAATTTTTTCCCAAGTTTGTAAAACGTGCGGATGAGAACCGATCACAGCAGTAGCACCGCCATTTAAAAATATTCGCGCATACTGTCGCTGTTGAGAATTGGGACTTTGCTCATTTTCATTTCCCCAATGAGGCGTGACAATGACTGCATCTGCCCGCTGGGAACTTTTAAGCAGCTGAATAAGACTGACAATTTCACTAGAGTCTTCAAAACATTTCAAGACTTGTTTTCGTATATCGGGAATGCCATTCGTCCCATAAGTGCAAGCAATCCAGGCCAACTTCAGACCATTGGATTTCGTTATCGCATACCAGGGTGAAGACAAGTCCCCTTGTTTGCGAGTCCCCGTAAATAAAAGTCCGGATTTATTTAAACTGTTTATTGTTTGATCGACCCCCAAAGCCCCGCGATCCATAGCATGGTTGTTTGCCGTAGAGACAACTTGAAAACCCGAACGAGCTAGATCATCCGTTAACTTAGTCGAATAATTAAAGCTGTATTGAATAGAACTAAGCGCATGGGCCGGAGACACCGGGCCTTCAAGGTTGCCATACATCACATTGGGCAAACGAAGCAGTGCCGCGATATCACCCCAAAGCGAAACAAAGCCTTGGGGGCTGGCCATGGATTGTTTGTGCAAGGGTTGATGAGGAAGAATATCCCCCACTGCCCCAACGGTAAAATGTTCTCCCGGTGCACAGGCATTTTCAAAACTTAATTTATTCTGAGCGAATGCAAGGAAAGGGACGGCTGCAAATATTAAAAAAATTATTTTTTTCATGTGCAGAAGTAAAATCAAATTTCTTAATTAAAGTCATCTAAGTTTAATTAATTGCGTGCCCAATCCTTCGATTGACGCATCATGGCATCAGCGCAAATTCTCAAGTTTGCCGAGGTAGAGTCCTCTGTTTTTAATTATATTTTTTCAGTGTGCTGCTTTGTGATTAAAACTCAAAACCCAATTTGCATTCGACAAAAGGAACCGTGGCTGTCGAGTTCCACTTTTTCGGACCGGGCAAATCCCACTTGATCGGACCACCCAGATTTAGTGTTTAATCTGGTTAAATTTCTTTGTCAAAATCTTTCAATAATATTCGGCTTTTCATACGATAACTTTCGCCTTCAAAA
>JBBQHD010000075.1:0-13033 GCA_038323665.1 Bdellovibrionales bacterium | reverse complement strand
GAATACTGGTGATTGCGACATGGGTGGCCTCCTATTGTTTAAGTTGTGCTACGAACCGTGGCCCTCTTATGGAGTTAACCAGTACTCGGTGGCAAGGGACGGTCATCCATGTCTTCTTTTGTGAGGCCTTCCAGGAGTAATGCCAACTTATTTTTAACTAATACCCAAATTGGTAAATTTTAAGGCGCTACTTATTAGAAAGGCTAGCGAGCTGTCAGTGCCTACCTTGAGGTATTCGTTAATCTGGCTCTTCCGAGATTTCTTCAATTTTCTAATTTGTCGATCTTTTAGACATTGATAAATTATTTACCTGCTGAATAAAAAACTTTATCTAAATAGAATTTGGTTTATTATTCCTAGTTGATCAAAAACGAGTTTCATTTTTGATCAACTAGGAGGCTTTAGTGAAAAGTTTAAGCATAATTATTTTTCTGATTCAAGCCAATGCATTTGCAAATAATGTTTGCGCTTCACTTTATCCTAATACCGCCTCCTCTGCTTGGGTAGATTCACTTGTTAGTGCTTCTAATTCGGGGAATCGATCGGTTGTGACTGATTCTTATACTTTTGCCAATGCTGATTTCAAACTTTACGATCATGACCTTGAAGGTCTTAGCACTTTAAATAACAGGGGCAGATCGCCCAGCCAGAAGCATCGAAATTTCGAGGGAATTTTATTTTTGAAATCTAATCCTGAAAATTTCACAGTCTTAAAAGAAATTCTAGGCTCTGGTCAACTTGGAGCTGTGTTATTCAGACTGAAGTCGTTTAAAATACGCATGCTTATAGATCTTCCTGAATACAATTTTCACTCCTGGGCTGATTTTGTCCCTCTGCAAACAGAAGCTCAGTCGGCCGAACATTTTGATGTTACTCGCCCTATGACAAAATTCGTAGATCCGCTCAGCGCCAAAGATGCGACTCACTTGGTTGAACTTCTTGGTTTTCACCCATCGTATGGAATTGGCCTTCGTATTGCCTCAAAGCAAATTGAAAAGGATTTGGGTTTTCCACTTAAAGACCTTACCCCATTAGCAAATATGGGTTTGCTTGGCGATCTTAGTGAAATGAGAGGATCAAAATACCACCCAGAGCGACTGGATCTTGGCGATGTCACCATAGGTGATCCATCGGCAAATTATACTCGAATCGTAGCTGCTGCAAGAAAACTTTATCAACTTAATATTGTTATTTTTGATCCATCAGTAGTCCACTCGGAATACCATGGTAAATATTCTTTTTTTCGTAGAAATGAACTGCCCGCTTCACTTTCACTTCAGAATTCCGTGTTTGAACTATACGAACTAAAACAGGTCGATATTAACGGCACCCCAATGCTGGAGTTTTGGGTGGAAATGATAAATTATTTAGAAAAGATCGGTTATCAATACGATCAATCCAAAAACGAATGGGTTAAATTAAATTAGCCCACACTACTTATCATACCTGCAATGCCGATCGTGAACTCCAAACCCCCCTTTTGTGGAACGAATTCGATTTGGTTATTGTAAAGCCGTTCTAGCAAGATTTCTCATTTTGAAGCGTCTTATTTTCGTTTGTTTTTCTACTAACAATTAAATTATTTAGGGTGTGGGCAATTATTAGAGGAGCTACGGAATGTAGCTCCTGGATTTGGTATTAAACTTATTTTGTTTTGCGATTATTTCCTAAAGCTAAGACGATTGCTCCGTGGATTTCATTGAGTTGCTGTGCTGTGCTCATCAAAGCACTTGCAAGTGCTGATCGACCTTCAACTACACTGAATTCTCCTAGAACTGCATTCATTTTGGCTTTCTCGGTTTCAATAGTTTGAATGGTTTCATCACTAAGTTTTCCATTTGCTTTCAATTTGCCAGAAATTTTCATCAGTCTAGAAAGTTCTTTGGAAAGTTTGACAACTTTTGCAGACTCATCCGCAATTCGAATTATATCTGCCAAATTGCGATCCTCTAGATTTTCAATCCAAACATCATAAGACACGCCGGGATGATTGGATTTGCTGAAATCGGGGCGATTGATCTTTACATCAATTGTTTTAAAAATTTGTGCCAATTTAATCATACTACTAAGAGTTTCCTTGCTCAGATTTTTAGTTCCAAAAAGATCTAATGCTTCTTTGATGATATCTTGCAGTGGGTCCGTGAGCTCTAGCTCTTTGATATCAGATTGGGGATTAACCGAAGCAGACTGTTGCTCGGCCATGGCATGGGTCGAAAACATAAAAACCAAAGCGGTCAGTAAAGACAATTTCATAGAACATCCTTTCAAAAAAACAGTTTAGGTTCCTCTACTGCTTTGCAAATGAAGCGCCAGCTAGATTCGCTTATAAACCCCCAACAACAGATATCCATTGTAGAACTCTAATACACGCGACGTTCTACGGCATGTCTCAAATCGAGAAATAATTTCCGTCTTTCCGTTTTGGGGCGTCTTAATTTCGTTTGTTTTTTCGTTTTTAGTTTAATTTTAGGACACTTCGTAAAAATAATTTTTTCTGTTTTGACTGAGTTTTTTTGGTTTTTATTCCGATAAGCACTGCATGAGAGTTCTTGGGTTGGCCATTTTGGGCTTATGCGCTTTATTATTGAATGCTTGCGGTGCCAATCTTAGCACTAGCAGTAGTTCGTCGGTTGCCTCTTCTTCCATTCCTGAAACTGCGGTTTGCACTACTGTTACTTCTTATTCACCTTCGATTACGATTAATGGATCGGCTACTTTTGACTTTCGCCAGGTGAATACCAATTCTGGAGTGCTTAGCGGTAACCCTGTGAATGCTCCGATTGCCTATGCAGAAGTTGTGGTTTTGAATTCTGCTGGCGCTGTGGTTCAGTGTTCGACCGTGGATGTTGCTGGGAATATCAGCCTGCAATTACCCAAAGTTTCTGGCAGCTATGTTTTGCAAGTTAAAAGTCGCAGCAATTCTTCTAAACTTGTCGCCAGCATTTTGAAAGATCCCACTTCGAATTTACCCTATATTCTGCAAGCCAATTTTTCCACTGCCAGCACCGATACCACGGTGACCGCGCCTGCGTTGCGGGCGTCGGCTCGGCAGTCGGAAGATTCTGAAATTAAAGGTGGCGCGTTTAATATTTTAAAAATGCTTTACTTTGCCAATGAGTATTTGCGCCAGAACACTTCCGCGCCCAGTTTCGTTGCTGCAAAAATATCTGCTTACTGGAAGGCTGGTTTTAACCCGGCGTCATACTTTTATGGTCCCAGTGCAGGTGGTTTATCTTTTTACCGCACCGGACTTCATGAACTTTATATTTTAGGTGGGACAAACGGAATCGTGAACAATACAGATACAGATCATTTCGATAATTCCGTCGTGCTGCACGAGTATGGACATTTCCTAGAGGATGTTTACGGAAAATCGGATTCACCCGGCGGATCGCACAACGGAAATTTCATCATCGATCCGCGCCTGGCGTGGAGCGAAGGCTGGGCCAATTACTTTCAAGCCAACGTCATTCGCTCGCAAATCGATGCGACCTGGAAATATTATATAGATACTTCGGGATTCCGCTTGGACACAGTCGAATCCGGCAGCGCTTCGAATTATTTCTTAGTCGACTTCACCATGAGCGGAACCACCGGCCAATGTTATGCCGGCGGACCCAACAGCTGCGATGCCGTTACCTTGTCTGGGGAAGGCGTCTTTCGCGAGATGTCCATTTCCCGCGAAATGTTTAAAACCACTTTGTCCGCAGCCAGCGGCGGAGTCGGAGTTCCCTTTGCCAATATCTGGCAAGTTTTCTCGACCAATTTCCATTCCAATGGAGTCGTCTTTCGCAATATTGCATCTTTCAATCAATATTTATCCGGAGTCATGGCCGGAGGATTTGCAGCCGCCTGGCAAACAGTTTTGACCAATGAACAGCAATCTCAAGCCCCGATTCACTACGCCAACCCTTTGAAACGCGAAGTCAGTTGCACGAATGCACAATTAAATCCAATTAGTTTAAGTCCAGCTGCCGATAGCTATTTTGCCAATGTGGGAAATTATGTCTCTAATTTATATCTTTCCAATGATTTTTACGATTTTAATTATACTGGTGGCGGTGGCAGTTTGCAGTTGGCCTATACCAATGGTTCGGTCAATCACGATTTGGATCTGATTCTATACACCTCTGGCTATGTCTATTTTCAGGAATATCAAGCAGGCACCACGCCGACAGGATTATCTGCACAAGACGGCCGAACTTGGGCCATCGAACAAGGCAACGAACAAGTCAATTTGGCGCCACTGGCCCCGGGACATTATTTGGTCGCAGTCAAAGCCAAAACTTTAAATAAATCCAATGCACAACTTGCAGGAAACATTTCTTACAACATTAAATATCAACCCCCAACCGGACCGCTGGAGACCTTATGCCCAACAAACTAAACCAAGGATTGTTTATAATTGCTGTTTTACTTTCTTTGGTGATTGTAACTTTTGATAAACCTTCACGGTTTAAATCATCACCTTTGGTTTCATTTTCTGACTATGCTCCGACCATTACGGCAAAACCACGGTCGTTTCTAAGAGTGGATTTAAAGTACATTCAACTTGCGCAGAAGCATGATGGCGTCAGCATTTTACGAGGACGCATTTTGTCGCAAATTCCAATTTCCGATCCGATAAAAGTGCGCTGGAACTTACCAGAATCTGTGCACATCGTTTCCGGAAGTCAGGAAAGTGAAGTTGTTATTTCCAATGCCGGCACAGAAGTAGAAATTTCCGTCACCGGTTTTTCAATGGAAGATCAGGATAATATTTCCCTACAAGTCAGCACCGAAATGGGTGGGGTCTCGATTGGTCACACTGCAACCTTGGCCAGCAATCCAGAACTGACCAACGAATTCCAAGTTTCTCAAGCTCGCACAGATTTAATCCGCGCGCGTTCAGAAAAGATTCGCAGTCTTGGTGGCGAAAGTCGCACGCCCAGTTCAACGAATGCAAAGAACGAAAATATTATTTTTTAAACCGAACTGGACGTTAAAATCTTTTACCTAAAGCAATTGCAACAGTTGTTTCTTATCTAAAACTCCTGCTAGCCTATACGTATCGTGATAAGGATATTGCTGTGGTCGTTTTTTTATTTTGGCTTACTGGTAGATCTACACTTTCGTGGCGGCGGTCTTAAACAAGATTTTAATTTTGAAAATATGGTTTATATTCTGACTTCTTGGATTGCTGTTTTGTGTTTTCAGGTATTTATTTCTACTTTCGAAAAGCTTAAAATGCGCCGGCTACTTAGCTCGCTAACTGCATTTCTATTTGCCATATTGTTTTACTATTTTAAGCGCGTCGCATCCCCGTTGGGGCTGCCTGTATTGTTGATTAACTATGATTACCTTACTTCGTTGGCTGGGTGGAGGCAAATTGGACATCTTGCCGAAGCAACTTTTTTTGCATCCGATTTTTTTTGGTCTGCGTTTTTATCAGCTGCGATCTATTTTAGCTATTGGGTCCATAAAGATACGCTTATGATCCACACCAAAAACCCTGTCAAAGTTCGCTTAATTTGTGCATCCACAATCATCATTATTTCCATTGCTCAACCCTATACTCACGATCCATTTACTAATTTCATTGATTCTATTTATGAACATTTTTTACCTTCAGATAATCAATTAGCCCTTGCTGCGAATAGCACTGACTTCAGACAAAAAATTAAGATTCAGTCCAACTTTAATCGGAAAAACAAGCCCAATGTTTTTCTTATTATTGTCGAGTCGTTCAATGCTCGCTTTGTAAATAAAAAAAGCGAGTCGAACCAAGAATTTACACCCTATTTCAACAAACTGACAAAAAATAATTTTTATCTGGAAAATTATTTTTCAAACTCAGTGCAAACTGTAATTGGCCATTTTGCTGCCCTTTGCGGGCAAGTCCCGTTGCTACATGGAAATAGTTATCAACATCCAGAATGCTTAAGCGAAAAATGCTTGCCGGAATTATTAGTTGAAAACAATTATCGAACTTATTTTATCCAAGCAGACCCTCATTACAATTACGGCAATGCTAAAGCATTTTTAACTGCACATGGAATTCAAGAAATGCCGGAACTATTTCAACTTTGCCAATTTGAAAAAGAACGCTGCTACGGGCTCGGAATGAGGGATAAAGTTTTATACGAACGTACATTTAATTATTTACAAAAAGCAGCAAGGTCTGCACAGCCAATTTTTGCCGTCATTGCTACTATCGCTAGTCACCAACCTTTCAACGCGCTGTTGCCCGAGGAGCGTTCTGTTTACCAAGATCCCGGCAGCCCCAAAGAAAACTATTTGAATTCGCTGCATATGACAGACAGTGATTTAAAAATCTTTTTTGATCTTTTGCAAGCTAGTCCATTTGCAGAAAATTCCATAGTAATTATTACTGGTGATCACGGTTTTCCAACCGGCGAACACGGATCCTACCACAATGAAAACTTCGCATACCAAGAAAATTTCGGGGTGCCATTGTTAATCGTTGATCCCAAGTTGGATTTAAAAAATAATTTCCTAAAAATTCAGAAAAATATTTTCACACATTTAAATTTAGGACCGACGATTTTAGACTTAGCTGGTTTAAGCATAAAGACTGATTTTATTGCAGATTCAGTATTTTCCAAAGCAGCTTCTGAAAACATAGCCTATTTAATCCAGCCCTATTCCGGAGGATTCCAATCTGTGATCGCTTGGCCCTATAAATACATTTTCGAGGAATTTAAGAAAAGAGAATACCTGTATGACCTCGACAAGGACCCTTCTGAACAGAATAACCTTTTCGGCGCTGATCCTGAATTGCGAGATCGCTTACGTGGACAAGCCACGCAAATTTATAAACAACAAGAAATTCTAAGTTGCAATAAGACAAAGCCCATCGCAAACCTTAACGACGAAGTTCAATAAACTAAACCGGGATGACATTGATTTCGGGTTTGAATTGCTCGCGCAAAATTCCTTCGATTGCCATCAAAGTCCCTTGGGTCGAGCTGGGACAGGATCCGCAGGCTCCTTCGTAATGAACGAATAAATCATTTCCCTCAAGGCGCATCACCGTTAGATCGCCGCCGTCGCCTTGCAGGCCGGGGCGAATGGTATTGTCTAGAATTTCTTCAATCTTTTGCACATCTGGGGGCAGGCTTTCGCGGCGTTTTTTGTTTTCGTCTATTTTTGTTACCGTTGGATCGTGCATATTAAATCGGGTTTGGATGACGGCCACGACGGATTTTTTAAATATTTCTTCTTCCACATCGAAATTGCCAGTTACCGTAATCACGTTTTGGAAAAAATGGATTTGCTTAACACCTTCGACTTTAAAAATTTCTGCAGCCAAAAAACTTCCGGCGGCTTCTTGTAAATTGCTGTAAGTTGCCTTGCCGTTGTCCAGGACCGATCGGTCGAGGACGAATTTCCACGCAACTGGATTTGGAGTTGGTTGAATATGAATCAGCACGTCACCGGAAATCATAATAAAAAACTTTCTGCTTTTTGCACAGCGGTTAAAAATCGTTCGACATCATCTGAATTATTGTAAATGGAAAATGATGCACGCACTGTTCCTGATACTTTCATAGCACTCATCAATGGCTGGTTGCAGTGATGTCCTGCGCGAACTTCGACCCCTTGTTGATCTAAAATTGTGGCCACATCAGAAGAATGAAATTTTCCTAAATTAAAAGACAATATCGGCGCGCAATTCGTTTTTTCAAACGGAGTATAAATTTTCGCTGATTTAATCTCTTTCAATCCCGCATAAGCTTTTTTCATTAAGGCATGTTCGTGATCCTGAACTTGTTGTAAATCAAGACCGCTAAAATAATCTAAGGCCGAATGCAGACCGATGGCGCCCGCAATATGTGGCGTTCCTGCTTCGAATTTTAAGGGACCGTCTTGAAAAGTAGTTCCTGAAAATTTAACTTCTTTGATCATACTGCCCCCGCCCTGATAAGGCGGCATCATGGACAATAAATTTTTGCGCACATACAAAACACCAATGCCCGTTGGGCCAAAAATTTTATGCGCAGAAAAAACTAGAAAATCACAGTCCAATTTTCTGACATCGATTTTCTTTTGGCTGACCAATTGCGCGGCGTCAATCAATGTGTAAATGCCCTGGGCCTTGGCTTTTTTGCAATAGGATTCAGCGTCCGTTAATACTCCCAACGCATTGGAACAAGCTGTAAAAGCAAAAAGTTTTACCGGGCCTTTTAATTTTTCATTTAAAATATCTTCATTCAAAATATTGTCAGCAGTGATGGGCACAACTTGAATTTTCAGATTTTTTTTGGCCGCCACCAATTGCCAAGGAACAATATTCCCGTGGTGTTCAAGTTCGGTCAGCAAAATTTGATCTTCGGATTGCAAATTATTTTCGGCAAAACTGTGGGCCACAAGATTAATGCCTTCGGTTGTATTGCGCACAAAAATAATTTCATCGGTATCGGCCCCAATAAATTTTGCAACTGCTGCGCGCGCATCCTCGTAATTTTGCGTGGCGATCTGACTCATTTGATGGGCCCCGCGATGAACGTTGGCATTTTCTAAGGAATAAAACAAATTGACCCGGTCAATCACCGCCTGAGGTTTCAAACTGGTGGCTGCCGTGTCCAAATAAACTACGGGCTTGCCATGGATATTTTGTTTTAATGCGGGGAAATCACTTCGCACATTCATCAGGCAATCACCTCGGATAATTTTTTTAAAATTAAATTGGCATTAAAAAAGTTAAAATCTTGAAACAGATCGTGCACAAAACCTTTTAGTAAAATTTGTTTGGCAGTCTGCGCATTGATACCACGACTTTGTAAATAAAAAACTTCGTCTGGCTGCAGTTGTCCCATCGTGGCCCCGTGACTGGCTTTGACATCGTCAGCTTCGATCATCAGCTGGGGTTCGGTGGTGACTCTTGCATCATCACTTAGGCTCATCGACTGTGAAATTTGTGATACCCGTGATTTTTGCGATTGCTTCAGCAAGTGGATCAAACCTTGAAAATGAATTTTACTTTGATCAGTAACAATATTTTTAATCTTTTGTTCGCATTCAATATTTTCATTGTGCAATCTTAACAAAGTTTTTTGTCGGGAACTTTGTTTGTGATTTAAAATACTGCCTGAAAATAATTTAACCTGAGCACCCGCCCCGTTTAAATTTGCTTCGATGGAAAATTTTGAGTCCTGGGCACCAATGCCCAAGTTTAAAAATGAAAACTTAGTTTTTTCTGCCGTTTCAATTTGCAAATGCCCTTCGTGATTTTGCGATTCAGGCAAATTTTGAAATCGAACCCAGCGAACTGTGGAATCAATTCCTAAGCTCAGCGTTAAATGCGAAGGCTTGGCGTCTGCTTGCAAAATTTCTTCAAAAATATCCACACTTTGGCCGGCAGCAATTTGCAAACATGAACCCACGCCAGAGTGCCGCCATTTCACCAGCGAAGAATTTTCCAAAGCATAATTTCCGTTTTTCAAAATAAGTGGTGTCACGGGATCAGTCCCACATATCCCGTTTTTTCCAAGCGCAAGGCCAACTCGGGCCCGCCCGTTTCGATGATTTTCCCATCAGCTAATATATGCACAAAATCGGGTTTAATTAGCTCTAGTAATCTTTGATAATGAGTAATTAATAATTGTGCATTGTGGGGCTTGCGGAATTGATTCACGCCGGCTGCGATCGTTCGCAAGGCATCGATATCTAAACCCGAATCGGTTTCATCTAAAATTGCTAAACGTGGGGACAGTAAAATCATCTGCAAAATTTCATTGCGTTTTTTTTCGCCTCCGGAAAATCCCACGTTAACAGGGCGATCCAAAAATTCGGTGGTCAAACCGACTAAGGGCAATTTTTTTTCCACCAGTTTTTTAAAATCATCTTCGCTCAAGATTGCTGAACCCTGATGTTCTAAAACCGCATTTAGGGCAAGATGCAAAAACGAAAAATTATTTACTCCGGGAATTTCAATGGGGTATTGGTAAGCCAAAAAAACGCCTTCTTTGGCGCGTTCGTCCGGGGTAAATTCTAATAGATTTCTTTTTTTTCCATTGATTTCAAATTCCACCGAACCCGAGGTAATTTTATAAGAAGGATGCCCGGCCAAGACTTTGGAAAGCGTGCTTTTGCCGGAACCATTAGGCCCCATAATTGCGTGCACTTCGCCCGCCTGGATTTTTAGGTTCACACCTTTTAAAATTTCTTTTTCTTCTATGCTGACGTGCAAATTTTTAATTTCTAACATTTATCCCACCGAATTTTCTAATTTCATTTCGATTAATTTAACTGCTTCCACGGCAAATTCCATGGGCAGATGTTTGAATACGTCTTTGCAAAAACCGTTGACCAAAAGAGAAATCGCTTTTTCTTTGGTAAATCCGCGCGACTGCAAATAAAAAAGTTGATCCTCACTGATGCGCGAAGTGCTGGCTTCGTGTTCGATCACCGCTGTTGAATTGCGCGTTTCCAAAGTCGGAAAGGTGTGGGCTTGTGATTCATGTCCCACCAACATCGAATCACACTGCGAATAATTTCGCGCATTGGCAGCCTTGGCCATAATCTGCACCAAACCGCGGTAAGCATTGGAAGATTTTCCCGAAGAAATTCCTTTGGAAATAATCGTGCTTTTTGTGTCGCGACCAATATGAATCATTTTTGTTCCAGTATCGGCCTGCATATGATCGTGAGTCAGCGCCACCGAATAAAATGCGCCTTCGGATCCATCGCCTTGCAATATTACCGAGGGATATTTCCAAGTAATGGCTGAACCACTTTCAACTTGAGTCCAAGAAATTTTCGAATTTTTTCCAGCACACTTTCCACGCTTGGTCACAAAATTATAAATGCCGCCGCGACCTTCGGCATCACCGGTATACCAATTTTGCACTGTCGAATATCGAATCTCGGCCGATTCCAAAGCCACAAGTTCCACCACTGCCGCATGCAATTGATTTTCGTCACGTTGTGGTGCCGTGCAACCTTCCAAATAATTGACGAAACTTCCGGGTTCAGCAATCAACAGTGTGCGCTCGAATTGCCCCGTATCTTGGGCATTGATGCGGAAATAAGTGGAAAGATCCACGGGGCAACGCACGCCCTTGGGAATATAACAAAAAGACCCGTCAGAAAAAACCGCAGCATTTAATGCTGCAAAATAATTATCAGTCACAGGAACCACACTGCCCAAATATTTTTTAATTAAATCTGGATGTGTTTGAATGGCTTCGGAAATCGAACAAAAAATCACGCCCACTTTGGCTAAGTCCTCTTTGTGAGTGGTCGCAATAGAAACCGAGTCAAAAACCACATCCATGGCCACACCAGAAATTCTTTTTTGCTCAGATAATGGAATTCCCAATTTTTCAAAAGTTTTCAAAAGTTCTGGATCCAATTCTGAAATATCTTTCAAAGCGACTTTTTTCTTAGGTGCTGCAAAATAAGAAATATTTTGAAAATCAATCGGCTGAATTTTTAACTGCGCCCATTCTGGAAATTTCATTCCCAACCAATATTTATAGGCCTTCAAACGGTAATCCAGCATCCATTCGGGTTCGTTTTTTTTCTGCGAAATAAACCGAATGGTTTCTTCCGACAAACCTTTGGCGACGATGTCTTGTTCAATATCGGTGGTAAAACCATATTTGTATTGAGTATTATCCATGCACAACCTCGGACAATGGAATGCTGGCATAAAATTCATTTACGCGAATATTCAGATGTGCCAACGGGTCACTGATATTGCACGAAGCATGGATGTCACATTGTTTTTTTCCTTCGATGCATTTCACAATATTTTGTGGCCCATCGATGATTTCAATGATGTTCAGCAAACTTAATTTGTTCAGATCTTTTTTCAAACGATAACCACCCTGTGCACCGTGTTCGGATTCCAAAACCTGAGCTTGTGCCAAGGCCTGCATCACCCGCGCGGTGACCTCGTAAGGCGTGCGCAGTTTTTCCGAAACCTCGGTGGCCGAAGTCAGATCGGCAGCGGGTTTTCCCGCCATCAGTTTCAGGGCCATCAATGCGTATTCGAGTTTGCGATGCAGTCTTGTCATTTGGTTTTCATCTTTACTGCGACAAAAACCTGCAGACAAGTTAAATCCGTCGAAATTAGTCGTATATGCCAAACAATGAAAGGCCGCCTGTTAAAAGCACAAGACAAAGCCCATTTTGAAAGCTAAAAGCAAGCTATGGGCTATTTTGTAAAATTGATCACCGCGCTGCTAATTTTTTGCACCTTATCCTGGGGTTTCCTAAAAATCTGGGGGGAAAATCAGCAGTATGGATCCTACGAGCACGAATTTTTCAAAATCCCCAAGGCCACATCGATCCCCGCACCTTTTGTCGAAAGTCCCGAGCAAATCCAGCAGTGGAAAAAACAAAACCCCGTCAGCATTGTCGTCATCAAGGTCGAATTCACAAAAGATGAAAAGATCAAAGATTTAAAAGGCAATGACTTGACCGATTATCTAAAAATTCCCAACACCCGATTTATTTTGTGGACTGAATCCAATGTTTTAGGCGTGCAATTGGGCTTAGTAAAAATCCTCGACGACAACCCCAAAGCGTTGATCTTAATCGCCAGCCCTTATGAGGTAATTTTAACCAGCACTCGCGAACAGCGCCCACTGGCCGTCTTCGGTTCCAGCCAATCCGACTGGATGCGCTGGTTAAGTTTCGATTCCATCGGATTAATCGGAATTGCGCCGTTCAAATCCGACGCACTGATCATGCCGTTGGAATACAAAAAAAGAAAATTAAACAGTGAATCGTTTAGGAGCGAGCTGACGAAAAGAAAAAAATTATTTATCCTGGGTCCCGTAAAAACCAAGACCGAATTCGAGCACGCCAAAACCGAATCTCCTGACGCGATCCTGATTCCGAGTTTAGGGTTTTAAATTATAAATCAGAATGAAATTAATTTTAAATTTACAAGCAGCGGCCCAAAAGGGGCAGGGCGCTTTCCGCAAAACGCGGGCTCCTGCCCTCCAACGACCGCCCAGTAGGGCGGACGCGTCCCGCTTCGTTGAGGTATTTGCGGAAAACGCCCTGCCCCTTTTGGGCC
>JBBQHD010000074.1:0-13044 GCA_038323665.1 Bdellovibrionales bacterium | reverse complement strand
GTTTTGCACGCCCCCCACGCCAAAACTGTATTTTATTTCCGCTTCGACTTGAACTGCAACAGCCAGACCTTGATCGGGTCCCAGCAATTCGTCGATGACCGACTAAGGCACTGCCATTAAATTAGGTTATGGCTAAATCAGTTCCAGCTCATGAACGTTTATTTTCAGAAATCTGCAATAAACTCAATGAGCTTGGTCAAAACCGCAGTGTTTCAGAGGGGGATTCAGTGAATCATCAAGAAAAAATGGACCGTTTGCAAAACCAAATTCTAAGTTTTCAAACCGAGATTCACAGCAGTCACAGCGAACTTCGCGAAAAAATCAAATCCATCGAAAATGTGCAAGTAAATCAAA
This sequence comes from Bdellovibrionales bacterium, assembly GCA_038323665.1. Lineage (GTDB taxonomy): Bacteria > Bdellovibrionota > Bdellovibrionia > Bdellovibrionales > Bdellovibrionaceae > JBBQHD01. The sequence goes on along the minus strand of JBBQHD010000074.1, from coordinate 12,690 downwards.
ATTCCGACATGAGCCACCAACTGCGGGACATCACCGAACAGCTGAACAACGAACGTGGGGCCAATTCCAAATTAAATGCAGACTTAGCAAAATCTTTGGAACTGGGCCTGCAACTGCAATTAGAAATTCAAGGTTTAAAAACCAAGGCCCAACAAATCCAAAATGACGAAAGAAAATACAGCAACGGTTTGCATGAAAAAATGCGCACCATCACCAATGATTTAGAATTGTGCCGCGCCTTAAAAGAAGAAACCGAAACCGAACTGCACAAAGCCAAAACAAAATTCATGTCGGAACAAGATGAGTGGGTCAAAGAACGAAAAAATCTTTTATCCAGCAAAGACGACGACATCGCAAAACTAAATATTGAACTGGAAAAAGCAATGGGTGCTTTCGAGGGAATGGAAAATTCCGCCAAACAACAGGGCGAAATTTTGAAAAGCCTTTCCCACGCAGCTGAATCCAAAATTGTGGAATTGAAAATGGCCTTGGACAGAAAAACTGCAGAATGTTCAGATTACGAAGGACATTTGGCCCAGGCATTGACCCAAGCTCAATTGTTAAAACAAGAAAATGCAGGCCTTAAAGATTACGTCGCAAAAATGAATCAGTTTTTACAAAGCCACGAGGAAGCCCGCGAGCTTCCCGGCTTGGATGCTTAGGTTTACTAAAATTACTTAGCTTCGGCGATGGTCTTATCAACTTCGGTGCAGAAAACTTCTACATATTTTCCATCGGCAGTTCGCACTTGTAAGTTAAGACTATCTGTTTGCGCAGGATCTCGACCCGTCTGGTAAAAGGTCACTGCGATCAGTTTTAATTTTCCGGCAACTTTACCAAAGGCTTCCAATCTTGCCACACCATGACCTGCAGCTAAGTTAAAAACCAACTTTTGATTGGTTGCGCTTTCGTAAACTTTGTATTCACCACTTACACGATCAGTGTAGGTTTCAAATTTTTGGTTCGTCGCTGGAATCAAACAGCTGGTAGCAAAAGCCGAACTCGAAACAATCAAAGACATCAAAACAACTGCGAACTTCATAATTTTCCTTTCGGTTAGAGGTTGCAGGCAGTGATGATCGTAAAAAACAGAAAAGTCACAAATTCTCTAAAAAGTTTACTTCCGCGTCGAAAACGCTCGGCTTATATGCGATTTGATATTTATTTCTGCAATTTTCTTTGAACAGCGATCATTTTAAGATATTTGGCCTCGGGAAAAAAATCGGGAACGGGATGATCCGCCCCCTGGAAGCCTTCATACACAATTTCGAAATCAGAGCCGCTGTCCACAACGGCTTTCTGAATGATCTGCTTAAAACTTTTGGCTTCCATAAATCTTGAACAGGAACAGGCGATTAAAATTCCTTCTGGTTTTAGCAAGGCCAACGATTTTTTATTCAATTTTAAATAAGCGCCTTTAGCTTGAGGCAATTCGCGAGGATTTTTAAGCAGCGCCGGAGGATCTGAAATAACAATATCAAAACTGTTCTTTTCGCCAAGATCATCACGAAAAATATTTTTATTCTCGGTCTTACAATCAGCCATATTTAAATTGTTTTTTGCAAAAGCGAGCGCTTTTTCCGAAACATCAACCAATACAAATTCTGCAGTTTTTCCACTGGACTGCGCAGCACTTTGAATAAATGCACTCCACTGTCCAACGTAACTGCATAGATCCAAAACCCGAAAGTGCTTCTGGTTACTTTGTCGAATCCAATCGAAAATAAATTTTAAATTCGAGCTTTGATCTAAAAACAATCCGGTTTTTTGACCGTTTAGTAAATCCGCTTGCAGAATAATTTCCGGAAGATTCGGATAACTTGTAATTATTTTGGCGCAGGACAAATCGACCCCGGCCGGGGCTTGCAAAATCCTGGCGCCTTCTTCTTTCCTTAAGCCCTCGGCCTTGCGAAAAGATCCATCCCGGTGAACTATGATGGCAAAAGCTTTTGTAAATTGAGCAGCGAATTCCAACAAAGCTTCGTGCAAATTTTGAAAGTGAACTTCAAATGTTTTACTTTGAATCTGCAGACTAAAGACGACTAAATCTTTGGGTTCGGCGCAAAAATACAAATCCAAAATCAAACCCGACATTAAATCCGCTTCGCTAAATATCAGTCGGCAAGTTTTTTTAAAACCCCAAGACAATCTTTTGGCATAGGCCACCTGCAGTCTTTGCAAAAAAAATTCCTTCGAAAATAAATTCTGTTCGCGACTGTCCCAAGAAAATCCACGGTAAGAAATTTGCGAATCAGGATTAAAAAATCCCCGCGAAATAAATTCCCCCGTTTCGCTGCGCAGTTCGGCCAATCCAGATGTCTTTTTCGACGGCAAGATTAGCTCTTTGAAAAAAATCCAAGGATTGGATTTTCTTTTTTCTGCAAATTTTTTTAAAACTAATTTCATTTGAACCGTTTGGTTAAGCGTTTAGAATTACGAACGCCAAGATAAGGTTGTTTCCGGCACAGGGTTTTTAAATTCTGCGGCACCCGACTGCGATTCAATCCATGATGATTTCAGCGCATAATACCATTTAGCTTGGGTATCGCCATCTTTGATCAACATCAACGACGGATCGTAAGCCAATCCGATTTGCTGTTTTTCCACGACATCGATGTCCTGCTGTAAGAAACCACGAGCAAATTTTCGCAAAAAAGGTTTGATCAAAAACAACCAGGGAATATCCCAATACAGCATTTGATGAATGACGGTTTCTTTTTCATTTTTCGGAGTCAGTGCCGTCAAAGAGTAAAAATGATTTTTTCCAGCTTGAATGCGTTCGACCCGAACCGACGGCAGAGAAAAAGTAATTTCCGTGGTCAATTCGCCACCCAAAATTCGGTAAGCTTTTGAATTTGCAGACGGCGGATGCTTGCGCATTTGAAAACCAAAATCGACGGGGCCAAATTTTTTATTTTTTTCTAAAATTGATTTTTCAGATCTCCACAAAGCGCCTTTGTGCACAAAAGGTCCGTGGGCTGGATCCATCAAACCAATCACAGCGTGATCAATGTGGCATTTAAATAAATTTTTTAAAATCATATTTGGTTTGCGATCCCTGGCAAAGGGCGACAGATCGGGCAACTGCGGTGCCAGTTCTGTTTGCGCAGATTTTTCCCCAAAGAAAATCCACAGCAGACCGTTTCGTTCTTCGGCGGGGTAAGAGCGCACTTTGATTTTTTGCGTTTCCATTTTTTGCGATGAGGTCAGCGAAGGAATTTCCTGGCACAATCCCTGGCCATCAAATTTCCAACCATGATAAGGGCATTCAATCATATCTTGTTTAATGCAGCCGAACGAAAATGGAATTCCCCGATGCGGGCAAATATCGCGAATCGCGCTGATGCCGCCGTCTTGCTTGCGCCACAAAACGATCGGCTCACCGCAAATAATTACGGGCAAAGGCTTTGTCGCTTTTAATTCTTTGGACAAAGCAGCTGCATACCAAACATTTTTTAAAATTTCTGTGGTCACAATGACTTCTTTCTTAAAAAAGCCAGCTTAACTGTGTTTTCTAGCAGACTGGAAATGGTCAGTGGACCGACTCCACCCGGAACTGGGGTGACGGCTTGCGACCATCCCTGCAGTTCTTCGGATCGCACATCGCCACAAATTTTTCCGTCCACACGGTGAATGCCGACATCGACGACGACCCCGCCTTGTTTGAAATCCGCTTTGCCCCAATTTCTGGGTTTACCCGCAGCGACCACAACCAAATCCGAACTTTGGGTGATTTTTTGTAAATCCTTAGTTTGCGAATGACAAATCGTGACGGTTGCTTGGGCCTGCGACAACAGATGCGCCATGGGTTTCCCCACAATTTGACTGCGACCGATCACAGCGACATTTAAACTTTTTAAGTTTATTTTATAATATTCCAAAATTTTCATCACCCCGAATGGAGTGCAGGGCGATACTCTGGGCCGTCCCACCCACAGCAAACCCATATTTACGGCGGTCAAGCCATCGGCATCTTTTTGCGGCGAAATCGCATCCAAAATTACGTCGGTTTGGATCTGTTTGGGGATCGGCATTTGCACCAACATGGCATCGATATTTTCATCCCGATTCAGCTTACTTACACAGTCCAAAAGTTCTTTTTCTGAAGTATCCGCAGCCAGCTTGATGACTGAAGATCCAAGGCCGATTTTCTGACAGGCTTTTTCTTTATTCCCGACATAGACATGGCTTGCGGGGTCGTCGCCGACGATGACGACGGAAAGGTGCGGAGCCCGCCCGAATTTCGCGGCGAAATCCTGAATCTGAGGTTTCAGTTGTTCGAGCCGAAAATCGGCTACTTTTTTCCCATCAAGGAGGATTGTTTGCATCATCTTGCTTGAAAATCTTATTCGGCAGGCTTGCGGTCAAGCCTTTTAAAAGGTAGATTCACTTTGAAATTCTATCAGAGGAGATTTTTGAATGGGTGAAAAAGTAAAACTTTCGAAAGACGGCAGCTCGATTGACTTTGTGCAATCCGAAAGCCTGGCGACTTCGCCAAAAAAATTCCGCCAAAGCCCCGAAGTAGAAGGTTTTTACCGATTTATCTTTGAAAACGACCTGCAAAAAGAAGCTTTCGATATTTTAGACAAAATCATCAACGAACGCCGCCAGAAACGAATGCAGCAAAAGATGGAAGAAAAAATGGCCGTCAAAGCTGAAAAAGAATCTGTCAAACGCGCTGCCAAAGAAGCCCAAATGGCCGTTGTTCAAGCCGAGCGCGAGAAAAAACGCATTGCCTTGGAAAAAGAAAAATCCAAAAAACTGGCCCTTATCGCCGCTTCTAAACAGAAAAAAGAAAAAGAATTGGCCAAAAAGGCTGCGAAACTGGATGCCGACAAAGCGAAAAAAGCCGCTGCCAAAGATGCCGCAATGAAAAAGGCCGCCGAGAAAAAAGCGGAACTTGCTAAGAAAGCGTCCGTCAAAAAAGCCGCCCTGCAAAAGGCAGCGGATGCAAAAAAGGCCGCCGCCGCAAAAGCAGCGGAAGCCAAAAAAGCAAAACTGGCAAAATTGCAGGCCGCCAAAAAAGGCAAATCCAGCAAAGCTGCAAAACCAAAAAAAACAGCCCCAAAAGCTAAAAAGAAAAAGAAACGATAAATTCGAGGCAGCTCGGGTGCAGCTCGGGTGGCAGCCTACTTTTGGTGTCACCTAAAATAATTAATCTTACCTAAGTAAACACCAAAAGTATGCAGCCACCCGAGCAGCGCCCGAGCTGCCACGAATTTCCGGAAAAACGAACTATTCCGGCTGTTGTTCCGTGCTTCGGATAAAATTTTTCCTATCTGCAAATGAAACCTAAATCACAGTGCTGCTTATTTTGCATAACTTCTGATTCGAAAGATGAAGGAGCTTATGATTTTAAAAAAACAAAATGGCCAAGGCCTGATCGAATATTTAATTCTGGTTGCCATCATCGCGATAGGTACCATGAGCATTATTAAATCTGTGGGAAAAAACGTTTCTGTTGGTTTTGCCAATGTCGCGAAATCTTTGGGCAGCGGCAACGATGACCATCCAATCCATGCCGACGAACTTAATCGGGAACAATACTCTAAAAAAGATATGACCGATTTTATGAAAGGCACACGTTAATTTGCGGCGCTTTCAAAAAGGGCAAGCCAGTGTCGAGGCGGCGGCTGCCCTTTTTCTTTTAGTCTTGGTGCCGGTCATTTTTCGCGGCTTTGATTTATATCAAAAAATTTACTGGTCAGTGGTGCTGGATCATCGGGTCGAAGAACTTTTACTTTGCCTAACTTATAAGGAAAAAAATTTTTGCGAAGGAAACTTTTACCAAGCTTTTTATCAAGGCGGACAGCGCAAAATCACTTTGCGCTATCACAGTGCTTACGAAGTAACCGCCAGCCTTATTATTTACAAAGATCAAACTATCACCAGCCATCAAAACCTAGAATGGCCGCCAAGGGATTCGTAAGCATTTTATTGGTCCATCTTTTCCCTGTGGTGATTGCCCTGACCGGAATTTTACTTTTAGAATTAAACTTGGTCCGTTTGTTTCGCCAAGTTCGCACATCTTGCATTCGAAATTATTGGCCCGCTCAAAAGAATGCAGCAAAATTGATCCAAAGTCTTTTGTCACTGAACCCTTTGGCCCTGCAACTGCGGATAGAACTTAAGGCTGCACAACTTAAACTTTTGGAAGCCATTGAAAGCGCAATCCCGATTGCCATTGCCGCCGCCGAAGCAGTGATTGCTGAAATCGAGGCGCAAAGGCAGCTGTTGGATCTTGAACAAAAATCGATTCTGGCAGCTATTGCCGCAAACAAAGAAATTTACGACGACACAATATATGTAAACGTTAAGCAGCTTTGGAATTCCAGCGCTTTGACAATTTCTGCGCGACCCGTAAGCCCACATTCAGATCCGATCGAACCGGATATTTCGGATATAGCTCCGGTATACAAACCTAGTTCTAACTTTTCAGCGGACCAGACGATGGAACGAAAATGGCTTATCACCTGGCGAATGCCGGAAATTTTACATAAATACCTTCAGGGTTCAGGAAAGTGGGAAGTCGGATGTGCGGTAACGTTAAAAAGCCAAAAAGAAAATTTCGCCGTCACTTTGCACGAGGCCAGGTTCTGATCGAAGCATTGATCATGATCAGTTGCCTGGCAGCACTGGTCATATTTTTACAGAAACAAGTTGAACACTTTCAAGGAGAACATACCAAGTGGAAATTATCCAAAAAAAAATAATTTGTTTTTTAAACCAAGGTTTAGATAAATTCAAAATAATATGGGCAGATAGACGACTGACCAAAATTTTGTGGATTGGTTTTATTTCCTTAGGCTTAATTCTATTTTTATACGATCGATTCAAGCCAGAAACTGCGACGGAAACAAAATCTGAAAATATCGAAGCCTTGGACACCCTGATTCCCCTGCACCATACTTTGATTCCCTTGGAAATAAAAAACTTGGCGCAGATTTCCAGCTTAATGGGCAACCATACGATTGCTGATTTGTATTCAGCGCCGGTTGGGAAAAAGCCGACCTTGATCGCTCGCAGAATCCGCTTAGTCAAAGCACCCAACGATCCGCAAACGGTCGCGGCACTGGTGCATGAATCCGAAGCCGCCAGCATTCTGGCGTATCCAGGTCCTTTCATCGCATCGCTTAAACCACCGCAGGAACAAAGCTACGAAATCGTCAGAGAAAAATCGCGTTCAATCATCGAAATCGGTGAACGCACTACCAAAACGGAGAATCCATGAAAATCATATTTGCACTGTTGTTCAGTTTAAAATCTTTTGCCAGTTACGATGCCAATGTTCAGAGAAAAAATATTTATGACTGGGGTCAAAGTGTTTTGGAAAACCAACTTAGCGAAACAGAATTCTGGAAAATTTTAACCAGTGTCGGACAAAGCTTAAGTTTGGATGAACAAAATTATCTGGAAGATCTGTATGCCAAGATGAAACAACGGGGATTAAAAACCAACTGTAATTTTTGGCAAGATCATTTGTGCGGAGGCAGTCTGGTCGTCCGCAGCCTGCCAGAAAAACCGGAAGTTGTGCAAAGCCCAGAAAGAAATTTTCAGCCCATCGCAGAATCTGATTTGAAATATGAACCGTCGAAAACTAAGTCCTATAAATGGTACTGGATTGGCGGGGCAGCCGTTTTGGGGTTTTTACTGCTGCAGGGAAATCGATTAAGCATCGATTTCCCTGGGGCTAATCAGTAACTGGCAACCAAGGATCCGGGTGCTGATGATAAATCAAAGGATCCGCAGATAATTCGGGAATGCCTTCCAGTGCGGATTCCCGCAGGGCGCGCAGATTATTTTCCAGCGAGGGCGCTTCGATCGGCGAATCGCTGCCGAAATAAAATGGAATCTTAGCGCGACGTAAGGCTTCCCAGGGAAAGGCCCAGGAATATTTTTTTTCTAATTTTTCTTTCAGCCACTGACGATCCGACAGCCAATGACAGGGCTGCAGATGGCAAACGACGTGCAGGGCTTTCATAATTTGAATAGTTTCTGGATTCATCACTTGGCAATGTTCGAAATGAATGCGGCCCGAAATTCCTTCGGCAGAAATTTTTCGTGCAATTTTTGCAGCCCGCAATGAGGCCACATCGCCAATTGTGTGGATGCAACAGTCCAACTGTGCTTGCCAGATTTTTCTTAATGCCTGGGAAAAATCTGCGTCACTCCACAATAATTCAGCTTGCTCGGAAACTGCTGCAGTATTGGATCCCAGCGATCCATCCAAAAAAATCTTCACGCCCTGGATGCGGTGATGCAGGCTTTGCAGATTTTTTTTCTTATGCAAAATTTTTTCGATCAAATTATCCAGCCCAGAAATTTCGGAACAAACAAAATTCCATTCGATTCCCAACTGCCACTGATTCTTCATTTCCAGCTGCAGACCGCATTCCAGTAAATCTAAACTGCCCGACATTTCGCGCACATATTTAAATCCTTGCGCAACCAATAAGTCATGACCGGTTTTTAAAATTTCTTCCTGCTGTGCAGAACTGCGCGCTGGCAGTTGGGCCAAGCATGCATACAGCAAGGATTCAGAAATTATTCCGATTGAATTTTCGGATAAATTAAAAAATTCCAATGCACGCGAATTTAAAATTGCACTGTGGGCGTCTGCGCGAATGAAAAATACTGGATCATCGGGAAAAATTTGATCGAAACACTTTTTATTTAAGGCCAGGGATGAATCCCAAAGATTTTCATCCCAGCCAAATCCCATTAAAATATTTCCACGCAGAAATTTTTCTTTTCGCGATAAATCTAGTTTTTGAAAATCATTTTGATTGCGCAGATTTTTTAGATCCAGCTGGAAAAATTGCTCACCTGTTAAATAAAGATGAAGATGACTGTCATAACAAAACTGCATGCCGCCAAGATATCATCGACCTGCAGGAGAGTTAACTGATCCGGGATAAGTTGCGCCGGTATATCCCGCTCCAGGCGTTTGCCCGGATCCATAAATATATCCGTTGGTTCCGGTGGAAAGAGTTTGTCCATTAAAGGGCTGATAGCCTCCTCCACCGAAACTGAATACTCCGCCTGATGCCTGACCAGATTGAACTGCATTGATTCTTGCGATCACACTGTTTAACTCGGCATACAAAGACGCCAATACTTGCGGGTTAGCTTGTTGATTCTGATAAGGCTGATTGGGATTATATCCCGGAATTCCGCCTTGCAATCCGTAAGGATTATAAAGTCCATTTCCATAAGGACTGCCTCCGCCATTTCCATTGGGATTGAAACTTGGTTGTCCATAAGGATTTATGCCCGTTGCAACTCCGAAAGGATTTCCGTAACCGGGATATCCGCCGGGACCTTGAAATCCACCTTGACCAGGAAATCCACCTTGACCAGGAAATCCGCCTTGACCAGGAAATCCGCCTTGACCGGGGAATTGTCCGCCAGGCAAAAATCCGCCGGGAGGATAAAATCCTTGAGGCCCGCCAGCAAATACCGGCTGACCAGGAAATCCGCCCTGTCCAGGAAATCCATTGGGACCATTTGTTCCCCATGGACCGAAACCAGGTTGATACATTCCGCCCGCAAAATTATTTCCAAAGTTTTGAGGATAACCGAAAGGTCCACCATTGGGATTATAAGGTCCGCCGGGTCCAAAGGGTCCGCCGACTCCGTTCAATCCATTTTGGTTTCCACCACCGCCAACGCTGCCGGCACAACCAAAACCGCCTTGGCCAACTCCGCCAAGTGCACTTCCATATTGTCCGCCTTGGCCAAATGGATAACCCAAATTCACACTTAAGTTAGATGGGTAATTGGGAGTGTAATATCCCAAAGCTGTATTACTTTTAATAATATTTTTTTGCTGTTGGTTTTGCAGATACAAAGCGACCGCACCAAATGCTACGCCGATTCCAGTATTCAGCAAATCCCCGCCACCGAATCCACCACTGCCTCCACCGCCTCCGCCGCCGGAAAGACAGCGCCAACAAATTCCGTCGCCTTCGGTTCCGCGACCATTTAATTCTCGAATCGCAGACGACTTACTGGCTTTCAAATCACCCTTCTTGCGGTCAATTTGTTCTTCAAGACGAGAAATTTTTTGCGCCAAAGTTCGTTGTTTGGATTTCGAGGAAATATATTTTTGCAAGTCTTCGGGACAAAAACTGCTGCCGCCCAGCTCATCACAAATTCCACTATCTAAAGAACCATTTGGTTGAGGATCTGATTCTGATCCGCAGAATTTTGCTAAACTCGATTTGCCCTTTTTGATAACCGCAGCACAATTTCCACCGTTTTCAATATGATCCAATGCTGCCGTCAGCAATCCAGATTTCGATCCGCCGTTTTCGCCCATTTTTTCCAAGCGATCACGCGATGTTTCAGCTCTTTTTCCCTCGGCTTTGTCATCGGCTTTTAATTTATCTAATTGTTTTTTTAAATCGCTTACGTCGTCCTCGGCATCAGCAATATCTGCAGCAATACCTTTTAATGCAGGACTAATCTTTGATGGATAAGGACAAGGTTGCTGTCCTCCAAACTGTCCACTGCCAAAAAAATTTTGCTGCGCAAAACTTTGCGATACAAATAATGTAAAAATTAAGACAACAATTTTTTTCAAGTGGAGTTCCATGATGAGATTATCGTCATGCAAGGCTGCAGACTTGATCCAGACCCACGGGATCTAGACCTTGGCCTTGAAATTGGACCCAAAGTCTTGCTGACGAAAGCTTGTGCGTGAAGGAAAAACCGCTCGAGTGCTAAACTAAGGCCGATGGGTTTGCCGCTAATCCTTTGTGTGGATGATGAAATTGATAATCTGGATGCGCTCGAGCGATTGTTTCGCCAAAAATTTCGCGTCTTAAAAGCTCAATCAGGACAAGAAGCGCTCGAGGTTTTAAAAAAAACTTCCGAAGCTGTGTCGATCATTCTGACCGATCAACGCATGCCCGGAATGTCGGGCGTCGAATTGCTGGAAAAAACTTTGTCCAGCCACCCAGAAACCGTGCGCATGTTGCTGACCGGTTATACCGATTTAGATTCCGTTATTTCTGCAGTGAACCAAGGACAAATTTTTCGTTATCTGACCAAACCTTGGGATCCCAATGATTTGCTGAATTCGGTCAATCATGCGGCCGAGCGATTCAATCTAGCCCAGCAATTGGCTGAAAAAAACAAAGCTTTGGAACAGGCCTTGCGCGAACTGCAAACTTTGGATCAAGCGAAAACTCATTTTATGGTGATCGTGAATCACGAGTTGAAAACTCCGCTGACCAGTCTGATGAGTTTTCTAGATCTGCTGGGCGAAACCAAATTGGATGAAGAACAAAAATTATTTATCGATCGTTTAAAAAAATCCACCGACCGCTTGGCAACTTTGGTGCACGATGTTTTGACAGTGGTCAAATCCGCAACGGGCAACTTACCATTGCACAAAGCTAAAACCAAAATTTCGAAATTACAGTTTCAACCCAGCGATGAGGCACAGGCTTTGTTCGCACAGAAAAACCAAAAAATTTCCGTAAGCAAAGTCGACGCGGAAATAAATGTCGACGCGCGTTTGTTGCAAGAGGTTTTGCACCGTCTTATCCACAATGCGATTAAGTTTGGCGACCAGGATTCGGAAATAAAAATCGATGTTGTTAAAAAAAGTTCCGAGGTTTTATTTTTTGTCAGCGACAGTGGCCCACAAATCCCCGAGGAATTGATAACGCGGGTTTTGGCTCCGTTTTTTATTGATGAAAATTATATGAATCATACCCAGGGTTTGGGCCTGGGTTTAACCATCTGTCAAAGTCTGCTGAAACTGCACGCGTCCGACCTCGAGATCAAAAATCATTCGAATGGCGTCACTGTCGGATTTAGCCTTCAACTAGCTTAGTTTTAAGCCCTGCACGGTTCTTGAAGCAGCACTTGGCATGTCACATTTTATCAGCCTTTTTATTCTGCGTCTGATTTCTATGCATAGTTTTGCTGCGGATAATTTTTCTACCAGCCGGATTCAAGATGTCCGTCTGGCCATCGGCGAACTGATTAAACTTCCCGCTGCTAAAAATCGAACCTGGTTGCAAGATGATAAAATCGTCAAAGCGCAAACTGGCGGCGGTAAAACCAGCATCCGCGCCCTGCGCAAGGGTGTTACCGAAATTCAGATCGACGAAAAAAGATTCCGGATTTCAGTTTTTGATGCCGAAACTTTTGATGCCGCCACAAAAATTTCGGCTGCGATTAAAAATATTCCTGGTTTAGAAACTATGTGGAACAAAAATGAATTCCATATTACCGGACGTCTGCACCGAATGCTGGATTGGGAAAAATTAAAAACCCAGGCACTGTCGACTCAATATTTATTTTCGGCTGATTTATCCCGAGAACTTATTGTTGTAGCCGAAGCACAATTGAATACCGTGTTACAAAAAAATGGTTTATCCCCACAGCGCTTCCAGTGGACTCATCCTGTTGAACTTAGATTCTCAGGTGCAGAAAGTGTGTTTGAACGTTATCAAAAGGTTCTGCAACCCTATGGAATTTTAGTCAGCAAAGACGTCGAGGGCGTTGAGCTGCAACCCACCGTCGAAGTGCGAATCTTACTGGCGGAAATCCGCAAAGATGCCCTTCAACAAGTCGGCATTAAATTTCCCAGCCAGGCCGATGCAACTTTGCTGCCCGAAGGTTCTTGGAAATGGAACGAAGTTATTCTAGGGGCACAATTTTTAGAACAAAATG
>JBBQHD010000073.1:0-13147 GCA_038323665.1 Bdellovibrionales bacterium | reverse complement strand
CCACGAAGGTAAATCCACGACCAAGTTGATTGAAAGATCGCAAAGCCAACTTTAGTTCGGCGCCGAACTAAGTCCAAACCTGCGAAAAATAAAAAACCCCATCTTGTTTTGCAAAATGGGGTTTGAATTCAGAATTAAAATAGATCTGATTATCGTTTCGAGTATTGGAATCGACGACGAGCACCCGATTGACCGTATTTTTTACGCTCAACCATACGGGGATCACGAGTCACATAACCGGCTTTTTTCAAAGTGCCTTTGAATTCTGGATTTACTGCAATCAAGACACGAGTGATTCCTAAGCGGATTGCACCTGCTTGACCGGATTCACCACCACCGACAACGGTGACGTCGATATCGAATGCTTGGGTCTGAGCCAATAATTCCAAAGGTTGCAGAATCACCATCTGACTTTGTAAACGTCGCAAATAATCTTCGGGATTTTTCCCGTTGATTTTCATAACGCCTTTGCCCGGTTTCATATAAACGCGTGCGGTGCTGGTTTTTCTTCTGCCTGTTGCGTAGTAGATCGTTTCGTTTTTAGCCATGGTCCTCTCGAATTATTTTTCTTTTTTTTGTGGAAGATTGAACGCCTTGGGTCTTTGTGCAGAATGTTCGTGTTCTGCTTTCGGGTATGCTTTTAATTTTTTCAAAACTTGGCGGGAAAGTTTATTGGTCGGCAACATTCCGCGCACAGCTTCTTCCAACACCCATGGAGAATCTTCTTCTTTCATGGTCGCTGCAGTTTTGGATTTCAATGATCCGAAAAAGCGCGAGTGGCGGTAGTATTTTTTACTGTCCCATTTAGTTCCGCTGAGTTCCATTTTGTCGGTATTGATCACCACCACAAAATCACCGCAGTCCACATTGGGAGTAAATAAAGGTTTATCTTTTCCACGCAAAATTGTGGCAATCACGGTGGCAATACGGCCCACACGTTGTCCAGCAGCATCGATCAGATGCCAGTCGCGTTTGATTTCTTCTGTTTTCGCGTTCCAAGTTTTCATAGATAGCTGTTCCTTATTAAGTAGACTCTTGGTGATAAAGTGGGCGGCATTGCTTGTCAAGAAATTGGGGGTATTCTGCTTTCCATAAAAATAAACCCATGGGCGGAGCCGGCGCCCCGGCCCTTTGCCGATCCCGAGCGCTCATGATTAATTTCAAAGCAGTCAGGGCTTTTTCCTCTGGAAGGGGCTGCAATCCGACGATGGTTCCGACCATATTTCGCACCATCTGTTTCAGAAATCCATCGCCGCTGACCGTGAACCGCAGCAGGTTTCCCTTTTTCTGCCAAGCTGCGGAATAAATGCTGCGAACCGTGTTTACGATGGGGGTCCCGACGGACTGAAAACTGCGGAAATCATGCTCGCCGACCATTTCCTGGGATAATCTGTTCAGAAGTTCAAGACTTAAAGGATCCCGCACCCACCAGGAAGTATCGGCCAAAAAGGGCGATTTTTCGGCGCGGTTCAAAATATAATAGCGGTAAGTTTTCAAAGAAACCGAACGCGTCGCATGAAATTCTTCGGGCGCCAGCTGAAATTTGCGGATCACGATCGAAGGCGGCACAAGGCCCTTCAGCGCCCAAGCCCAATCGCGTTTTTGCAACCATTCCAAAGTTTTTTCGGTATCAAAATGACAAACCTGAGCCCGCGCATGAACACCGGCATCGGTGCGCCCCGATGCAAACAAACTGATTTTTTCCTGAAAAATTTTTTCCAAACCCTGTTCCAAAGTTTGCTGCACAGTCTTGTCGGTGTGAGGCTGCTTTTGCCAACCACTGAACGCAGTGCCCTTGTAGGCCACGGAAAATCGAATTCGCTGTTTCATCGGGCCTAGGCATCTCATGAATGGATGGCGGCCGACAAGGAAAGTTACTAAGTTTTAATAATCCGCAGTCAGCCCGAGCGAAAACATTAAACCTGTAAAGTTTAATGCATTGCTGGTGGATTGAATTTGTCTGGCTTCTAGACTGATCCATAAGTTGGAAATGCCGTATTCGGTGTCGAAGGTAAATGCGGTGTCGCGGTCGATGGCGGTGATGTTCAGCAACAGACCGCCGGCGCCGTAAAGTGCGGTGGTGCCGACAGCTTTGTATTTATTGTCGTCACGGACTTCGACCAGCGCATAGTAAGTTCCGCCGCCCGCAATAAAGGGCGCGATATAGGGCCGATGGGTGTATTGAAAACGGTAAATTGCGCCCACACTTAATGGCAATGCATGAAAAGTATAAACTTCGCGGGCCGCAGTGCCATCTTCGAAATGGCCATTTCCTTTGGCTGAAAAATATCCCACGCCAAATTGCACTCCCAATTTTCCAAATTCTTGAAAGGGCTGCCATTCGTAATCATATTGTGCGATCAAGGGCACCGAAGTTCCATACATGGACGAATAATTTGTGGTGCCGTCGACAGACTCAATATTGGGTGGGCGAATATTTCCCACGCGCAAACTAGAAGCCTGAGTTTTCAAAGTCTGATCATTCGTCTTATAATAGTAAGCGCCTTCTTTATCGATCAAAAAAGGTCGATCTATTTTTTGCGTCGACGTTGCCGCAAACACAGCGCCTGGCAAAACTAAAATTAAAAAAATAAATTTACGAAACAACTTTTTTCCTAATCGTGATGCCTGAAAATAAAATCAACAGAATACTAAAAGTCAGCAGCCAGTTATCCATAATCCACAACACCACCCAAGCAATTCCAATCACGGGCCACAGCGCCACGCGCACAACCGCCTTGCGAGTTTCATCTTGCGCCACCCACTGAGCCAGGGGCGGACTGTTACGGTAATAAGTTTGCACCAACTGATTGCCGATGGAAAATTTCCTTAAAACCTGATCGCGGAAAAGTCTAAGCACATCGACATAGGCATCCATTTCAGAACCAAAGGCCGCGGTTGCGATGAAACATCTTTTATCATCCAATAATCCAAAAACCTTGGCGGGTTTTGCGCAGATTAAATTTGCAGTGGGCATTGCGTTGGGGGAAAACTGATAAATATTTCCAGCCAAATCCATATTCGCCATGGAAAAAACGTAATAGGTATCATTGCTTAAACCTTTTAACTTATTTTCTGTGCTGTAACCCGCGTCTGATACATCCACATTCAAAGTTATCGAGGGAAAATTATTGGCAATCGTTCCCAATGCCGTCAGCACACTGCCGCCGGAATTATCGCAAGTTGTTGTCTCTGCATAATAAAATCTTAGCCGATTGTATTTAATATCTGAAACAGCTGAAGTTGCAGTTGCAGGCATAGCTGTTGGGTATGTGGACGGGGCCGTCAGGTTATCTAAATAAACTTTTTCGTCGCCAGGAAAAACTGAGAACTCGCAGTAGCCATTATTCGGAGTGGGCGTGGCACCTGCCTCACACGAAGTATAAAATTGCTGAGTCACGTCCGTGGAATCTATATAACTTAAGGAAACCTTCACATCGGTTTGCTCGGTAAAAGTAGTGGAATTCGTGCCAGTTCCAACTTGCAAGGTCGTAGTAAAAGAAGCCAAGCAACTGCTCGTCCCGCCAGAAAGTCCTTTGGCACAAAGATCACTCCAATAAATAGTGATGCTATAGTTTCCACTGGCATCTGGAACCGTTGAACCGCCAAAGTCTGTTTTGGTGACAGCCGCATTCGTCGTCATTTTAACAATGACCTGTGGGTTTTGGGTTTTATTGTCGTCGGTATGTAAATTGATCGTCAACAAAGATCCCGGCTGAATCCCATTTTCATTGCAAGGTGTTCCATAAGCGCCGCCCAAGCAGGAATTGCAGGCCTGGGTCGTTGCATCGATCGTGCAATTAGTTTCTGGCGCTACGAACCCACCGTAAATAGCGTTTGCTGTTCCAACCGAATAAGTAGATGCGCCTACAACCGAAGTCACCGTTGTCGTGGCGAAAACATTTCCTGAAATAAAAAAAGCTGCGATCAACGTCCATGTTGAAGTCATCCTTCTATTTCAGCAAATTTAGTTTAATTCAGCAAGTTTCTCGGCAATTTGAATTCCGTTTAAGGCAGCCCCTTTGCGCAAATTGTCTGCGACAATCCAAAGCATCCAGGTCCTATTGTCCTCGGGATCCGAGTGAATTCGCCCAACGAAAACCGGATCCTGGCCCGAGGCTTTTCGCGGTGTTTGGTATCCAGACTTAGGTTCAGTTGCCAGCTCTAATCCAGGCGCATCTTTCAGTGCCGCCAAGATTTGCTGTTCGGTTACCGGGGTTTTAAAAGTCACCCAGACCGCTTCGCTGTGACTGTTGAGGGCCGGAATGCGCACGGTGAAAGGCAAAACTTTTAAACTTGGCAAGTTTAGTATTTTTCTGGTTTCTTCGCGGATCTTTTTTTCTTCGGTGCAAAATCCATCGTCACCGAACGAACCAATTTGCGGGATTGCATTCATCAAAATTGTTTCGGGAAAAACTTTGGAGGTCTGGTCGTTTTCTGGAAAAGCGCGAGTGTGATCGGCCAGTTCATCCAGTGCTGCTTGGCCTGCCCCACTGACAGCTTGGTAACTGGCGACTTGAACGGATTCCAATGCTGCGGCTTTTCTTAAGGCAGATAAAACCACGACAAGCTGAATGGTCGAACAATTGGGATTGGCAATTAATTTTGGTTTATTGGCCAGCAATTCCCCATTTACCTCTGGCACGATCAAGGGGTATTCAGGATTCATGCGAAAGGCGGCAGAATTATCAATAACGGTGGCTCCTTGTTTGACTGCTTCCGGTGCTAGATTTTCGCTGATAAAATCCCCGGAAGAAAAAAACACAAAATCTAAACTTTTAAAACAATCCTCATAAAGTTTTTCCACCCCAACTTGGTCATTACCAAAACGCTGTTTTTTCCCATGCGAAGCATCGGATGCAAAAAGTTTTAAATTTCCAACCGGAAATTTTCGTTCTTCTAAAAGTTGCAAAAAAGTTTGTCCAACTACGCCGGTGGAACCAACGATACCCACATTAAATTTTTTCAAAGCGCGCTCCTTATGGATAGCTGTGTTATCGCTTGTGTTTACACCGATCAGCACATTAAATCACCCCCTTTGCTATAAATGTTTCCGGGGGGGGATCAATGAGGGGAAATCTTAGGTCATTTTTTGCGTTGGCCATTGTATTTGTGTCGCTGACGTCCTTTGCCCAGGTAGCACCGACCAGCGGAAGCGGCGATTTTATCACCGAAGCACGCGAACACTTCAAGAAACTGCAAAAGTCAAAAACAGGCGCTGGTCGATTAAGTCTTTTCAAACAGGCCTCCGAATATCCTTATCAAGAAATTTTCGATTATCTTAGCAAAACCATTGATGAACTGACCGATGCACTGTCCGAACAAAAACTCGACGCCAAAGATCTTAAAACAGAAACTCAAATCGAACGAGAATTTTGCGTCGCCATGATATCTCTTGCCAAGCTGACTCCACCCAATCGCACTCATGAATTACAAAAAAAATACCACAACTTAACCGCTGCCCTAGGACTTAACAATAGTGGTCTTTCGCAATCCTTTCGCGAAGTGTATGCGCCAACGATGGCTCCGCTTGTCGATAAATTTTTGCACACCCCGCAAACCGAACTTCTGATGAGTCTTTCGGAAGGTGCGCTTGTGTTACCAAAGCAAAATGGGTTTCAACTGGAAAAAGCCATCGAGGCAAGTTCTAACGATAGAGTTTATACCTTTCAACGCGGCGAACATGTGGTGCGCGCGCCGCAATTGACCACAGAACAAATTGTTGTCTTATTAAATGTCATTCCGGAAGGCAGTTTTATAACCGACAATTTTGTCAGCGACGAAAAAAGTGGAATTCCCTTCGATGTTTCAGGTCGCGATAAAGAATCCTTAGAGGTCATCCGAATCCTAGCCTGAGAAAAAGCCCAGACCGCCATATTGCTTGGCCCTGCTGGTGCTGGTAAATCCGCGGCAGCAAAAAAAGTTGCTTATCGATTGCACAAAGGTCTGTTTCCAAGCAACTACAAAGACCGCTTGGAAAACAGCATTGTGATTTCCACAACACCTGCAAAAATTTCGATTCCCAAGATGACGCCACAACAGTCGGTTGAAAAATTTTTCGCTACCGTCATCAGTCTGGAAAAAACTTTGGGTATGCCGATCGTAGTGTTTATTGACGAATTTCATAGTTTTGATAACGCGCAACTAGAAGCTTTGAAAATCATTATGGAAAATGATCGATCCCCGGTGCGATTATTTTTTGCCAGCACCGATATTGAATATCAAAACAGAGTTAAGTTTAATCCAGCCTTATCTCGGCGAATCAAAGAAATTTCCGTCATCGAACAAAGCATTGACGAAGTTTACGAAGAACTGAATAAAACCTGGAGACCCAAACTAGAATCCAAACGTCGCGTAAAAATTTCTGACGAAGCTGCCTATACCATTGTTCAGCAAGCAAAAAAACTGCGACCCAGCGACAGTCGCATGGACACAGCCAGAAAAATTATTGACGATATCACCAATATTGCCGAAGAACAGAACCTTCCCATTATCGATCGAAGTTTTGTAATTCAATATCTGAAAGATGAATTGCAATTGCCTTTTGACCCCGAAAATATTCACGAAATGGATGCTTTTTTTGCGGATAAGAAAAAACAAATTAAGGAAATTATTTTTGATCAAGACAGGATGATCGATCAAACAATGGATTTAGTGCAGAGCATGTTTTTGGACGAAAAAAGATCCATTCGTTCAGCTGTAATCATGGGTAAGACTGGTTCAGCCAAATCATTGCTGACTGGAACTGTTGCGACCATGCTTTTTAAAAACTCAAAGGCAATTTTGCATCTTGATGGAAATAACTTTCAAGGCAAAGACCAGATCAATGCGGCATTTGGTGCGGCAAATGGTTATTTAAGTTCGGATGTAACTGCTGGGTCCCTGCACGACTGGCTGGCCGGGGATGGAAAATTTGGTGGGGTTATTGCAATTGATGAAATCGAACGGGCCGATCCAAAATTTACGCAAAGATTGATGGAATTTATTGAAAATGGCGCGTCCCGCGGGGGCAATGGGAAAACATATTATGCCAGAAATATTTTAGTGTTGTTTACTTCGAACCAATCCATCGACACACTTCTGCCCAAAGGTTCTGAAAAATGGAATCGCGATGAACTCGTTCGTTTTCTAGACAAATACAGTTCTGATCAATTGAAAAATGAATACCTAGCCGGTTTAAATCCAGCCGATCGAAATGCTTTATTGCCCGTTTTTGGCCGAGTTGACTTGGTCACCTCATCGAACCCAGTGGATTTAAATAATGCCGTCACCATTGCCTTAGCCAGTGTTCGCCGTGAACTTGCTGCCGCAAAGGATCGTTGGGGCATTCAAGCCGAAATGAGTCCCGATGTCGTGCGTGCGGTTGTGGAAAAATATTTTGCAGCAGAATTTGGTTACCGTTCGGTGCGACCTCACTTAGATCAACTGATGCTCGAGTGGACCCAAATTATTGCCAGATCCAATTTACTTGGCAAAGGGACCGATGGAAAAATTGTTTTTTCAAAGGATGGAAAAATTGTTTTGAAATCTGCAAAAGGTGAACTGCCCCTGCCCTTCAGCGCAAAAATTAAACTAGACCCTTTGGACGATCCAAAGTTTTTAAAACTAAGCAAAGAATTAAAACCTGCACTGCAATCTGTAACGATGGGAAACGAAGACGCCGTCGCAGAAATCAGTCGGGAAGTCCTGTCCTTTTTGTCCATCGCAGACAACAGAACTTCGGCAAAAGTAATTTATTTAACCGGCGAAGCTGGCAGCGGAAAAAATACCCGCGTGCAAAAAGTTGCAGAAATGCTGACTGGATCCAAAGATCGCGCTGTCAAAATTCCCCTTGGTGATATTTTAAATGCAGATATATTTTTTAAAATTTTCGGCGAACACCTTGAAAAACAAAAACCAGGCGCATTCGAAGAAGCCTTACAAGCCAATCCCGATGGCGGTGTTTTGTTGTTCCACCGAATGTCAGATTTGATGGCAGGCAATGCGAAAGAAAAAAAAATCTTAAGCAAATGGCTGTTCGACAATGTGCTGAAGAAAAAAACCTGGAAATCACCCTCTACGGGCAGACCCTACGATCTTTCGAAATACATCTTTTTTATTTCCGGAACCGAAGTCGGACAAATATATTCCAAACAGTTGGATGATTATTCAAAACATCGAATTTATGAATTAATGAAAGAAGAAAAATCTGTTTTCAATATTTTAGAAACATCTGGAATTTCTTCGGATTTGTTAAGCAATGCAGCACTTGTTTTATCAGAACCCACCTATTTATCTAAACTGATTCTATTCGCCAAGGAATACATTGCTGAACTTGAAAAGGAATTCGTTCCACGCGGTTTAAAATTAAAATTGGACGATAAATTCTTGGAAAAATTCTCGGAATTATTCTTTGATCCCGATCAGGGCCCAGTTAGTTTAAAAAGTGTCGTGAATAATCAGTTACGAAGTGTGATGAACGAAGCTTTTCTAAAAGGAATTACTGGCGAATTTGAATTGAACGTCAGTGACAGCTATGCAGATAAAATCCCAGATGTTTTTGCAATGAAACCCAGGGAAGTCATGATGACGCTGTCTAAAGATTCAAACGTATCTGAAAAATTAGATCTTACTTTTGTCGCTGTTCCTAAGCATCTGTATACGAAAAAAGTTGTTCATGAAGTTCGCGTGCACGAAGCCGGTCACGCGGTGATGAACATCCCTGAACTGACCGGGCAAATTGTTGATTTCGTAACGGTGACACCAAAAGGTGGCTATCTGGGCTATATGATGCCGAAACGTTTGCCGGTCTATCTGACTAGTTTAAACCACAAAGTTTTAATTGCGCGAGTGGCACGATTGCTTGCCGGGGGAATTGCCCAAAAACTTTCTGGATTTGATTACGATACTGGGTGGAGCAGCGATCACGAGATGACCCGAGATTTAATTAAAAAAGCATTGATCGATGGCAGATTGGATCTAGATCTTGCGGCATTGCCCGATGGAAAAGCTTTGCTCGAGCTGTTTGATAAAAAATTTCCAGAAGTTTACAAAGAAGCTTTCGATTTTGCACGGGCTTACTTAATCGAAAATTGGGATTTAATCCGTGCTGTCACTTTATTTTTGGCCAAGCATGAAAACATGACCCGATCCGATTTCGATATGCTTCGCAAAAATCGCAGCAGCCAAAAGTGGGAATACAACGGGACTAGAATGGTCCGAGTTGCCGAACCCACGCAGCATCTATCCTGCGAAGCACTTTTCATGAAGGCTTTGTGATTTAAGGTAAGTATTTTAGTTCGGCGCCGAACAAAATTAAACTTTTTTTATTTGAATCGGCGCTGATGCAGCGGCATTCGATAGAGTCGAAATAACTTACTTCCCCCGTCGGTAATGCTCGCGTTTTATTCGACCACAGCAACCCGTATTTTCTGACAATATTGGTCCGGTGTCGAAAAAATGGACAGTTTATATTCCCCAAATTTGATTAAACTGCCCGTGGAGTGGAGCCGATTTCGCAACTGAAAGCTAACTATGGCTTTACAGTTATTGCGCATCTTTTTAATATCTTACCTTGTATTGGCCACGGCCTTCATTCCCAAAGCCTATGCGGCAGATTCTGACAATCAAAATATTTACAATGATCTGTATCAGCTCGTTACTCATCGACACCAATACCACGGACATCTTGTGATCAGTGCGCCTGCCCTAAAGGCGCTGATGCCAGCAATTACCACGGCCTACCGTAGAATCTATCGCGAGCAAAAAGTTGGAGAAGAGGTTTTTGAACGCGACCTGAAAAGTATTTTCGCTTCCCTTAAAGAAGAACAATGGGCCGAGGAATTTTTAACTAAATTATCTGTGGTAGCCAGACAGATGCCAGACAATACTAATCAGCATTTTGAAATCTCGGTCCCGGTGCGTGTTATTTCAAAATTTAAAACTGTAAATGCGCCAGAACTATTGGATCTTTCACAGCGCATATTTGCGCATGAAGAAAATTCTGATTTTAAAATTCATTACTTCAATGTTGCAAATTCTGAAGCTAAAATGATCCAGCAGGCAGGGGCCATTGTAAAAGTATTTAAGAATATTCGCAGAATCGAATTGGCACAGCAGCAAAGCGAAGGGTTTTCTAATCAGGATCAAAATAATTTGAATAGCTTAGTCCAACAAATCGAAACTGAAAGCTATACTTTTGAACTTTACGAGCAAAGCTTTAACAGTGATCGGCAAGCATTAACACCTATCAAGGGCCGTCTAGCCTTTGCTGGCCCAATTGATTCTCAGTCAATTAACCGATTGAAAAATCACGAGACCCTTTGGAATGAATTGCATCGTCTGGGCTTTTCAGTGCCGACAAAAAATCGAATGCTATGGCTAAAAATTGGTGTCGCCGGTCACTGGTTTTCAAGTGCTTCCTTTGAAAATGCAAAAGTTTTAAATCAAGAAATCTATGCCTATGGACTGGCCATCGAGCAGTTTCTGATCGCAAGTCAAACTGTAACCGACAAAGCTCGAGGGGCAGATGCCATACCTATGGCCGTCAAAGAACACCTTCACAGCATCGTGCTTACTTTAAAAAAATATGGCCACTGGTATACATTTTTGCCCATGCAGAATATTTCCGAAACTATTCACGAAGCCATTAAAGCATTAGACGAGGCGGTAAACATTGTTGGAGAAAAAAATAAATCTTGGCTTCAAGATCACATTCATAGCGCAAAACCAAATATCGTCTTAGGAACTGAATCAGCGCATTTATCAATTCCCGCAAAAAGTGTTTTTCAATCAGCAATGGAAATTACAATGATTACCGACCGCACAACAGTGCAAGAATTCGATTCAAACTATTTATTTTTTGCCCCTGATGGAAAAATTAAAGATTTAACTTCTACGTTTTTTAAACAAAAACTATCTTTTTTAACAAACCCATCTGCCAATCCTTTATTTTTAAGCCTATATGCAGAACTATTAAGAAGTGATCCCTGGAAAGAATCCATTGATTATCTTTATCGAAGGCATGGACGGATTCTATTGGTTGCCACACCACTGACTTGGCTGTCGCCTCAGAATAAAAGCTATACACTGGGAACTTGGGCTGCCCTAGGACTCGCGATCCAAATGGTGGATGGTGATGGCACAAAACTTGCGACACTTTCCCATATTCTTGAGGGCGGAACATCGACTGCTTCGATTAAAAAATTTGTTGCGGAAATGGACAAGCAACTTTTGTCCGCGCTACTTATTTCGAAAAGACTGCCCCATCTTGTTCAGCCAAAAGTATTAAGCCATGCTGATTCAGAAATTTTTTTTGATGCGATAAAGGAATCGAACCAAGAACGACTAAATACATTGATAGACCTTGTCAAAAAAGATTTTTCTAATTGGTCAGATCTATTTGTCGTTGCAGAATATCTTCGTGTCCACCTATCTTCTAGCATTTCATTTACCGCAGTTCCAAAAGTGATCTCCACCAACTCTAAAAAAGAAAAACTGGTCGCAGTCAAATTAGAATTCATCCTAAGTGATTCAGACGGTGCTTCTACGATAAAATCTGAGCTTTTTTATTACCGCACTAAAAGTGATTCCATCGATCCAAATTTAAACAAAGATATTTTAAAATATCAAAAAGACCTGACAGAAAATTTCGAACGACTGATTGCCAATCTTAGCCACCAATTAACCAATTCTACTGCAGCCAATAACAATATTTGCGTAAGTTTGTATAAATAAACACGCAAGCCTAAGAATTAACCCCGTCTTCAGGATCCTCGACCAAATCATCTTCGTCCACCTTCGCAGGTGAATACACGCTTGGTTTTATGTGGCGGGCGTGTTTTCCCCAGCGGAAAACGCCGGCCAGGGCGCCGATTAGGGCATAGGACATAAATAATACGAACAGCATAATTTCTGGATGCAGGGCCACGACGACCAATACTCCGACCGCCAAAATTAAATAGCGAAAAGGTCTGCGCTCTTTTAAATCCAAATCCTTGAAACTGCGGTAACGGAAATTACTGACCATCACCAGCGCCAGCAAAATGGTCATTACCAACAAAATATAAGATCCACGCGGTTCAAATTCAATTTCGTGGAAAGCAATCACCGACGATGCGACAATGCCGCCGGCCATGGGAATTGGTAATCCTTGAAAATAATTTTTTTCAATAATATTGGCTTGCACATTGAAACGCGCTAATCGCAGGGCGCCGCAAGTGGTAAATAGAAAACAGGCGACCCAACCCAAACGACCAAAGGGACCCAATGCCCACAAAAATAATAAAATCGCCGGGGCAAATCCGAAACTAATTAAATCACACAGCGAATCATACTCGGCGCCGAATTTCGAAGTCGACCTGGTCAATCGCGCCAGTCTGCCATCCAACTGATCGAATATAGCCGCCGCCACAATTGCGTAGGCTGCGTATTGAAATTGTCCTTTGATCGAAGAAATCACGGAAAAATATCCGCAGAATAAATTTCCGGTTGTTACCAAATTGGGTAAAATATAAATCGACATGGTCCATTTTTTATTCGGGTCAGAATAATCCATTTTTCCCACTTTCAAAAATACTGGCTTAGATTAAAAAACCAAAACAGGGCTTGCAGTCCAATCGCACTTAACACCGGCATGGTTAAGTTGTCGTCCAGTTTTCCCACAGGAAAAAGTTCCGAGAAAGCCCCGATCGCGCCAGCTATTAAACTACACACAAAAATACGGTAATTGGGGCCAGGTAATCGAGAAAAAATATAAAAACTGATGATCAAACACGTCACAAATGCCGCCAGAAAACCTTGCACTGATTTATGGCCAAATAATTTATCTTTGCCGTATTTAATTCCTACAAAACTGGCCAGCGGATCGGCAAAGGCCAAGAACAGCATCGACATGCTGACAATAATTTTGGAAAACAGCAAAACCAGAATGGTAACGCCCAATAATAAAAAAGTAGTTCCAGCTGGATGATCGATTTCAGAATTGCGCATTATGCCGCCAACAAACTTAACCGTCAGTCGGTTCATGCGCGGAAATCGTAAACGCAAAAAATCTCCGATAAGGAAAAAAA
This sequence comes from Bdellovibrionales bacterium, assembly GCA_038323665.1. GTDB lineage: Bacteria > Bdellovibrionota > Bdellovibrionia > Bdellovibrionales > Bdellovibrionaceae > JBBQHD01. Next base: position 98 of record JBBQHD010000073.1, on the reverse strand, counting down.
TCAAAGCCGCAATCAGCAAAGCCCGTGAAATTTCAAAGGGCGCATAAATCCAGACCGCCGCCATCGTGCCGACAGCAAGCAAATGCCAAATCTTTCGC
>JBBQHD010000072.1:0-13195 GCA_038323665.1 Bdellovibrionales bacterium | reverse complement strand
CTTTTGATCACTGTGCGCAAAGCTGCAAACCGTGAACCTTTGCAGACCCCGTTTGAAATGGCTAAGCAATTACGCGGTCAAGACCCGCCTTAAAATTTGGGTTACGGTCAAACCTATGAAAGCCGCAGGATTTTTTCAATTTGGTGGCCCAGAAGTTATCGTGCCGGTGGATTTACCAGATCCAAATCCCGGTGCTGATGAAGTAATTATTCGCATGAAGGCTGCGGGTCTTAATTTCGCTGATATTTATCGAAGACGCGGCGAATATGATATCGCGCCACCGGCCCCTTATGTTTTAGGAATGGAAGGCGCAGGAATTATCCATTCCATTGGCGCAAATGTTAAAAACTTTTCAATCGGAGACCGCGTTGGTTTTGCACACGTGCCCCGAGCCAATGCTGAATATGTGCAAGCCCCAGCTTGGAAAGTCATTCCCTTACCACAAAATATAAGTTTCGAAGCAGCCGCAAGTATTTTGCTGCAAGGAATGACGGCGCACTATCTGACCCATGACAGCTTTGTAATTAAACCCAAAGATAAGGTTTTAATTCATTCTGCGTCTGGCGGAGTAGGACTGCTGCTGATTCAAATTTGTAAAATTTTAGGCGCCACCAGCATCGGCACAGTTTCAACACTGGACAAAGTGCATTTCGCACAAGCAGCCGGTGCAGATCACGTTGTAGTCAGATCCGAAGGCAATTGGAAAAAATCAGTTTTAGATTGGACCCAAGGAATCGGTGTCGACGTCGCCTATGACGCCATCGGATCTACTTTGGAAGATACACTTTCAGTGGTTCGCACAAAAGGAACTGCTGTTTATTTTGGATGGGCCGGCGGACCGCCGCCAAAAATTGATCCAAATATTTTAATGGCAGATTCAAAAAAACTTATCGGCGGTGATCTTTGGAGTCACATCCCCGATCGAGAATCTTTGCTGAAAAGATCCAGCGAACTTTTTTCTTGGCTGCGAGAAGGAAAAATACGTGTGCAGGTTTCTGCTACTTATCCATTATCTGAAACAGCGAAGGCTCATTTTGACCTGGAAAGTGGGCGAACATCAGGAAAGCTTTTGCTGATGGCTGAAGCTTAAAAAAATTAATGAACTCAATAAGAATCTGGTCTGCCCCATCGTTCAGTGATTTCAAATTTCCAGACGTCGCAGGAACTCATTCAATCCGCATATAAGCACATTATTTCGAATTCGTGCTTTGTTCTCATTCAAAGAGATTACGACTAATTTGGATTTTAAGTCATACTTTTTAAATTCTTGTAGCGCCACTAAATCATCATCACCCACTTGACCGGTTTTTACTTCAATGGCCCAGGTGACATCTTTGTGTTTCAAAATAAAATCAACTTCCAAACCGTGGCGAGTTCGGAAGCAAAAAAGATGAATCGGCAAATCGGAAGCAATCAGCGAGTTTCTAATTTGGCTGTAAACGACATGTTCGAACAAAAAACCAATGCGATCTGCAGAGGCTAAAAAATTTTCTAAAAGCCCATTTAAAACTCCGACATCAAAAAAGTAAATTTTAGGGTGTTTAATTGTGTCTGCATTTTTCAACTCTGAAAAGACATTCAGGCGATGGGCAATTAAAGTGTCTTCAAGTATTTCGACAAACTGAATGGCCTTGCTGCGGGATACTTTTGCTTTATTGGCAGATTTCGAAAAATCAAAAATTTTACCCGAGCTTTGAGCCACCACATTCAAAAAACGTGAAAAACCGGTGATGTCTCGAGTCAGTGCTTCGGCCTGAATTTCTTCTTTAAGATAGGAAGCCGAGTATTGCGATAAAATTTTTTGTGACAAAGTTTTATTAGACTCTAAGTAAGGTTCTGGCAAAAAGCCGATCTGCACAGATTTTTTTAAGTCTAAATTATAATCGACCTCTGCGGCGGTAAGACCCGAAAGATAAAAGGTAAAAATTCGCCCCGGCAAAAGATTTGCATTTCCTCTTTTTAATTTACGTGCGCTGGAACCAGATAGTAAAAACCGCAGATTTTTCTTATTTCGCTTGGCCTCATCGATGAAAAACTGCACCGAGTTCAGCAAGGAAGGCAGCCGCTGGACTTCGTCAATAAGGACGGTGCCACTTTTGAAATTTTCTAAAAGAGAATCAAAGTAATTTGGATTGGAAGTGAATTTGAAAAATTCCGATTCTAACGAAAGGTCGATGATTAAATCAGGGCTCAGACTTCGAAGTAGGGTTGATTTTCCAACCTGTCTTGGCCCCAGCAAAAGGATGCTCTTGGTTGTGTTTAATAAGATCTTTTTTAACCGCCGATTTGTAATCATATTAGTCATTTTAACCGTAAATATGTAGATAAGTAAACCAAATTTACGCTGGCTTAAGGCAAGACTTGGGCAGAAGCCCATACTTTTGTTTCACAATAAGACGTGGAAAGTCATTCCCTTGCCGGAAGGAATGGCAGCCAAAGCAGTAATTCAGTTTCGTCACGGATGACCACTTTGCCTCTCAACGACAAGCGCAATATCTTCTTGAAGTTGCCTCAAGAAATTTTCTGAAACTCTTTCCTCAAGTAAACCGGGATCTTGGGATTTAAGTAACAAGCTTTCCGGGGACAGACCCAGCAATGTCCAATCCAGCCCGTCTTGCGATTGAGTTGGTCCTGAATTCAAATCCTTGAAACCTACTGCCTTATATAAAGCGCCACTGTGGTCGTTGTAGGTATATAGAAATTGAGCCTTACTATTAAACTCGGGATCCCGTTGATCAGAAAATACAGAGCGAAATAATTCCAAAATAATTTCTGAATATGCAAGACCTCTAAGGTCTTTGTCTTTAGCAATGCCAAACTTTACTGGCTCATAGATTTGCCCGGTTTGAAAATAGAGCCCATGACTTGTAGTTCTGTTTTCACCAAGTCCGGGCAGCTGTGCCCCTGAAGGCCGAACAGCGACTTCTAAAATACTTGGACGTGGCAACCAAAAATTTTTCCCAAAGTAATCTTCCATTCCAAGTCGCGGAATTTCTCGAGCACTGCCAAATTCATCAAAGAAAGGCTGATCGTGAAAGGCAGGCAAAGTATAGCCAAACGAATTTGCAAAAGCTGACATTCCCGGCAAATAATGATTTCCCCATTCGTTGGTCGCCTCATTAAACTGAATCAATTTACCATAAGGCGCTCGATTCAATCCAAGGACAGCGACAATGGGGCCGATACTGCCATCGGCCGTCTTTCGGCGCACAATGATGTATCGAGTGACGTCTAGCGAAGCTAGGGCCTTTTTGTATAATCCTTGAATAAATTCTTTCGACCATTTCCTGCGAATCTCATAAAGTGGCGCAATGAATTCAAAAACTTCATCAAGCATTTTTACTTGTTCTTGCCTACCCACATTGAGCAGTTCAGTTTCTGATTTCCAAGAAGCTTCCAAGGCACCCATCATAGAATCAAATTGATGACGAAATCCATGACCTGAAGGCAAACCAAGACTTTGATAATGTTTTTCCCAGACTGCCCGCCAATCGAGACCAGACCGCCTGAGGAACATCGGAAATTCGCTTGGAGCATCCGTTCCCATTTCCGTATCGTGGATTTGCACAACCAAATTATCTGTAGTGTGTTCCCAAGTAGTGAAATACCTAAATGTTTCCAACCGACCGGAGGCTGCACTTACAGGAACTCTGCGCACAATCCTGTATCGTTCTGTTTGGTTTTCTTGACCTGTTAGATTGGCGCGAGACAAGCGAAAGTTTGGCCCAGTCTGCTTTGCACTCGAGAAGAAAAAATCAAATTCACTTGCACCTGATTCATTTCGAACGACATCCGCGATGCGATCCAATGTTTTCATAGTTTCGGCGCCAGATACTAAACTTACCAAAAGATTCTGCAAGATTGAAAACTGGATTCCATCTTCCGCAGTTAAGGTGCAGAAGTTATGGCCCTGAATAGAATAAATATACTCAAGACTATATTTTCCAATTTTATTAGCCAGCGAATTCTGCTCAACTGGTAAGTTAACCCGGTGATTTTCTGCATCGGGATGCAACAGATACAGACGATAATCATCTTGCATTGAAGACTCTAGCTCTGAAGGTTTTTCTCCAAAAGAAACTTGAATCGAAATATTTTTCTGTGGAAAAAGGGCGGCGCACATTAATTCAGCGGCAGCCGCAGATCCGACATTGGGAAATAATAAAGTTAATAATAAGCCTGCTCGAATCAATTCGGCCTCTTCACCATCGCCATACAAAGCGACAATGTCGATTTTTTAAGTTCAGTATTAAATGTCTGGGATTCCGTTGCGATCGAGGTCAGTGCTCCGGTGATATGGATTTGGATATACCGAGCCGTAGCCCCCGAATGAAGGCAATTAAATTCGCCCAATTTTTTGCCTTGTTCGATCAGCAAAGACAATCGTTCGGTTCCCATTTTTACAAGCTGAGTATTGAGTGCTTCAAATTTTGGTTTAATAGCGCAATAAAAATAGAACAGCGCCCAAACTTTTGCATGAGATGAATATTCAACATTCCATTCAAAACAGGATTCAATATATGTCTGCAATTGCTTTTCCGCCGTTTTCTGTCGGCTCATTTTTTCTAGAACAAAATTTTGAAAAGTTGCACGAATGTATTTCGCCACGAAAAGAAAAAGCGAATCATAATCTGGAAAATAATGCAGAATCAGCGGTCGACTGACCTTCGCAGTTTTGGCAATTCTTTCAAACGTTGCTGCCTCGACACCAACTTTGACATAGGTTTTAATCGTAGCCTCGGCGATTTCGACCATGCGCCTTTGAGGTTTCGAGGGCAAAATCCCGAAAAGATCTTCGTAAATTGTTTTTCCAACCATATTTTGTATGTTTACCACAGCCTTATCCGGAAGATCGATCTATTTCTAAGCCCGCGAAATACTTACAAAAATATCAATTCTTTAGTCAAAAAGGCAGCCTGCCATCCCACGGCTGACTCGGCGCTCGATATTGTCAGATTATTTTTATTTACATTTTTGTAAACAAACTTTACAAAATAAAAGAATTTTTACAAGAAAGGTAAAATTATGAAAAAAGTTTTAGTTTTAATTGCAGTTGTTCTAGGAAGTTTTTCGGCAATCGCTGACACTCTTAGATGCTCAGATGAAAAAAGCTATATAGCGATATTTGAAACCCAGGGTTTTAACCCGTCAGCTCCGGTAACTCCTTCCGAAGTTAAGCTGTATGCTCTGCGCCCTATGCGGACTGATTTTCTGGTTACCCTTCCCTGTTTTTACGGAACCAGAAATCGCGAGGCAGCTGATATTCCACCGGGTTCCTATCTTTGCAGCAGCCCTAAGAACTTACAATATACGGTGGAATTATATGACGAAGATCAGTTCAAACAACGGCTTGCAAAAGTGAAAAATAAAACAGCTTCAGGTGTTCCGACAGTGCTGACTTCTTGCAAAGCCATTAAAACTGAAAATTAATTTTAGCCAGAACAGGAAAATCAATGAAAATATTATTTTTAATACTGACAAGTCTAATGGGCCTTGCGCAGGCATCAGCCCAATCGCAACCGACAGCAAATGCTAATATCGAAATTGTGCAGAAATATTTCACGTCTTTACAGACCGGAAATATGAAACAACTTTCTGAAATCCTTGCTGATGATATCGTTTGGCACCAACCTGGTGCCAGCAGCCTTTCCGGAGTTTACAATGGGAAAGAACAAGTTTTTGCTTTGTTTGGAAAATTTATGGAAATCAGCCAAGGCACTTTCAAAATAGATTCTGTAGGCCAACTTTTAAGCAATTCTGATTTAGTAACAGCAACCTTGCATTTTTCTGCATCGAATGCTCAAGGCTCTATTTCCATGTCGGGCGTTGATCTTATGAGAATCAAAAATAATAAGATCGCAGAAGTTTGGCTTTTTTCAGAAAATCAAAACGCTGAAGATAAATTTTGGAAATAAATTGTCACCATCAACCTAAGGAGATTGAAATATGAAAAAGTTATTAGGATTTTTTTCTCTGCTGTTTCCCCTTTGTCTGTTCGCAAACAACAACGAATATAATGGCAAGGTCAGCACTATTTGCAAATATGAGTCGTCTCCGAATATTTTCGATTATGCAGATATGTAATTCATAAAATCATTGAAGTCGGAGATTGCAAAATTGAAGCTGCTCAATATCCCGATGATCCTCGCTAGGGCAGGATCAATACCGCCGCGAATTCCCTAATTGGATACAAGCTTAAAATTCATGAAACCTTTAGATTTCATCACTTTACTTAACAACCCCCAGCCCACAAACTTAGTTTAACTTTAACCAAGGGGACGCCTGTGAGTTTAGGAAACATCCTACTAATCGTTTTAATTTTAATGCTGGTCGGAGCAATTCCAACTTGGTCGCACAGCCGAAATTGGGGCTACGGTCCAAGTGGCGGTGTTGGTTTGGTCGTTGTGATTCTAGTTATACTGCTTGTTACGGGCAGAATTTAAAGTCCCACTAAACAATCAGAAAGTTACGCCGACACTTGCGATTATGTAAACGCCAGAAATATCCATATTGGTTTTTTTTCCATTTGTTGTAGTGACACTAGCCAAGGAACCACTGGAGTTACTTTTTATATCCGTTCCGATAAAGGAAAGATAACCAATTTCCCCACCGGCAATGAAGTGCCCAACTTTTGCTCCACCTTCGACACCGACAGAATAACTTTCCTGAGATGCCGTTTTTAAATCACTGGATCCGGTTGATTTAACCTTCATGTCATGGGAAATCCCGTAACTAGCAATAGCCCCCAAGAAAACCAAAGTATTTATAAACCGATAGTCGACTAGTAATGCCGTACGGTTCGCGGTCAAAGTAAGATCACCACCCGTGCCAGCCGATTTGGCCGTAAAAGAATCGTAACGAGCACCAAATCCTAAACTTACCACCGGTAAAAAATAAATAACGTCACCACCGACCCCCGTCATGCTAGTTATTTTTGGATAAGCATAGGCAGACTGATACTGCGTATTTAAAGTTTGCAGGTCACTGGGATTGATCGACAGATAATTATAATGAACCCTAATATCGACTTCAGCTTTCGCTGCAACACACGCAAAAACCGTGGCAAAAATAACTATCAGTAAATATTTTTTTTGCATAATGCCTCCTTCTAAATTATTCATAATAAGACCTTGTAAGTCGACCTAATAACATAAAACAAATCCTCGTTTGACGAGGAAAGATGAAAGTCCCGTCATGGATGCAAATACCCTAACCGCTTGGTCTGTACTACTGATCGGCTTATTGATTGGTGCCGTCGGAATGATTATTCCAGGCCTGCCCGGAACTATTTTTATCATTGCAGGAATTTTAATTCACAAATGGCTGTTACCCGATTTTTTTTCGTGGTGGATCGTCAATACCGTGATTTTTCTTTCTTTGTTTTCCGCCGTGGTCGACCTTGCCTCGGGCGCATTGGGGGCAAAACTCGGCGGTGCCACAAAATTTGGTTTAATTGGCGCAAGTCTTGGTGCCCTGGTCGGAATTCCATTTGGATTACCGGGATTTATTCTTGGACCTTTCTTCGGCGCCATTGCCGGGGACATCTATGCCAAACGCGCAAACTTTTTTGAACTACTGAAATCTGGATCCGGCGCAGCTCTGGGATTTATTGTTTCCTTGGTGGCGCGCGCAGTTGTCCTACTGTCGATCGCGATTGTGTTATTGGTTGGAGTTCTGACCCGAGTTTAATCCGCTTTTTTTTGAAATATTTCTGGAAACACAGGTGCAGTGACATCTAATTTACCCAAATCGCCCAATGTCCAATTTTTTTCTAATAAGTTTAGCAAACTGTAATGATTTAAAGATTCCGAATAAATTCCAGTTTTAATATTGGGACCAAATAGACTGGTGTAAATTCGATTCTTCATGCTGATGCCACTTTCATCAAAAGTCGAAACCACCACTGTGTTTTCCATAAATTTGCTATCCAAAAAATATTTCGAAAATCTTTTTTCATACCAGCTGTTGGCAAAGGATACTCCGGTGTCATGCCCACTGTTTCGATTGTCTGGAACATAGAAAATAAAGTTGGGCAAATTTCCACTGGCAGCATCAACTTCAAACTGCGCAGAATTGACAATATTTGCACAGCGAGATGGATTGTTTTGAATATTTACATAACTGATAAACGGATTGTGCTTGCGCGCATAATTTCTATTCGTCGATCCTGTAAAACAATTTCCGGGATAATCTTCGACATAAGCTTTCCAGCGAAGACCTTTTTCTTCTAGCAAATCGGCGATGTGCCTAACATCTAAATTCACATTATTATTGTCCCTAACCCCATTCAAAGAACCCGAGGTCATTGCAATATAATTTGGCTGCGAAGGATGTGTGATCGCCATAAAATTTGAAAACAAAGCACCGTTCACCGCCAACTGCGAGAAAAAAGATTGCTTCATAACATCTTCAAAATTGGTATTTTCAAACATAACCAGAATCATTCGGTCGAAAGTGTTTCCGCGTGTTGGCTCGGCAAAACTACGCGGCGCAAATGAAAATAAACAAAGGATCCATAAATATTTTAGTTTAAGCATTGCTGGCCTCCATGCTGTATTTTAGGCACAGGGAATTTAGGAATCTAGACATCTCTCATTTTCTTGCGCAAATATAGACCAGGTGAAGAAGACGAGCTGTGCTGAACTGTGTTTTAATTACAGCTGTTCAAGTAGGTAATCCCCCAATTGCTGGATTGGGACTCTGGTTGTTGAGTCCCCTAACTCCAATTTGTCGCCGCCAACTGTGACAACTATTTTTCTTGCTGAATTTCCAAAAACTTTTTTTGCCTCTACATCCAAAGGAAATGATTTAGCACCATGAATACCAAGTTTGGCCTCGATAAAAATAACTCGTTCTTTGTTTTGCAGGACAAAATCAATTTCAGCCTGGGCTTTGGTTCGCCAGGTTGATAACTGCCAATTCTTTAAGAAGTTATCATGTGTCTTTACAATTTCGGCAAAGACCAGAGTTTCAAATAGACTGCCCGCCTGGGGCGAGCTCCACAACAAATTTTCATCTAAGTGGTTTTGCAGGCGCGCACAAATCCCAACATCGTAAAAAAAAAGTTTTTTCATTTTTACGATTCGTTTGCTCAAATTGGATGAGTAAGGCTCAAGCATTTTAACGATCATATTTTTTTGCAATAAATTAATCCACAGTTGCACTGTTTTTTGATCAACACCTGCCGCGCCAGCAACTTCGTTCACATTTAAAAACTGGCCAGTCCTGGCCGCCAAAAGCATCAGCACAGTTTGAAATTCGGAAATTTTAAGGATTCCAAAGGATTGAGCAATGTCTTTCTCGATAAAACTGATGATGTAGTCATTCAAGTATTTAACAGAGGAAATTTTCTCTCGAACATAAAGTTCCGGAAGCGCACCTCGAAACAAAATTGAATTGATTTTAATTTTTGCATCATGATTAAGAATTTCTCTAACCGAAAGACCGTGCAAAGTATAAAGGTTGCAGCGACCAGCAAGCGATTCTTTTACTTTCTCATCAAGCAAAGTTTTATTAGAACCAGTCAGATAAAACTGTGTTGGTATAGTTTTATTTTTCTGTAAATTTTTTCGGCGTTCGCGATCAATGCGAAGCTTGATTTCTGGAAATAAATTTGGCGCGTATTGCACTTCATCGATAAGACAGGGTAATTTCAGATCATCAAGAGTCAGCGCAGGATCAAGTTGAGCCCTTTGCCTTAAAGATAAATCGTCTAAAAATAAATTCGACTTAAGTTGCAGCTGGTTAAGCAAAGTTGTTTTTCCAACTTGCCGTGGTCCCCATAAAAGCAAGGCCTCAAGATTTGAGCTTTCTCGAATTGTCTTTAAAAAATCGCGTTGAACATACATCTTGTCTATATTGGAATGATATTCCTAAATAGTCAAAAGATTCGTAAACACTGATAATGGCCACTTTCCCCAGCCTTTATTCTAGGCGCAGGCCCGCATTTACCCTACAGTAAATTCCATGAAACATGATCACTATTATAATTACCAAGAAGTGACCGAATTTTTACAGCAGATGCAGGCCGATTATCCTAAGCTTTTTGCCTTTGAATCCATGGGGAAAACCACTCAGCAGCGGGATATTTGGATTGCCAGCATCACCAACTTAAAAACCGGTGCTGCCGACAGTAAACCCGCATTCTGGATTGATGCGAATACTCATGCCTCGGAAATTGCGGGAACTCAGTGTGCTTTGTATTTTATAAACAAAATTTTGTCTGATTTTGGTAAGAACGAAACCGCAACCAATTTACTGGATCTGATGACATTTTATGTGGTGCCGCGATTGTCTGCCGACGGCGCCGAGTTTTATTTGCAAAGCAATTGCGAAGTTCGTTCGACACCCGAACCCTGGCCCAATCCCGCAGTGCATGAAAACTTTATTCAAAAAGATATGGATCAGGACGGCGAAGTTTTATTGATGCGAAAAAAAGACCCTTCCGGCGCATTTAAAATTTCTGATAAAAATAACCAACTGCTGGTGCAAAGAAGTCATGACGATTTGGCTGGTGGAAAAACAGACTATTACAAACTTTACGAAGAAGGCGAATTTCAAAATTTCGACGGATTTTCAGAAAACTTTGAATCGGTTTACGGTTTTGATTTGAACCGCCAATACCCCTCATTTTTTCGTCCCGAAGGCCAACAGTTTGGCGCCGGTCCCTATCCTATGTTCCTGCCCGAAGCCAAAGCATTGGTAAAAGCCTTCACCGATCGCCACCGAATTTACGGGCATATTACCTTGCATACTTACGGAGGTTTAGTTTTAAAACCTTCTGCCCACCAACCCGACGAAGAATTTGATTTTAACGATACCGAAATTTATAAAAAACTTTTGCTGAAAGCCGCCGAAGTTTCTGGGTATAAAGCACTTTCAGTTTATAAAGATTTTCGTTACCACCCGCGTGAATTTATTTCCGGCGGAACCGATGATTGGAGCTTTGAACAGCGCGGGGTCTTTTCGTTTACCATAGAAATCTGGGATGTCTGGAAACAAGCTGGAATCGATGTGACAGAAGACGTCGCCCGATATTTTAATCCCAAGGAAGATGAACTTTTAAGAATATTCACCTGGGCGCAAAAAAATTTAACTTACAAAGATTTTTACCAAGATTGGAAAACTTTCCAGCATCCGCAACTTGGCGAAGTTGAAATCGGTGGCTGGAAAATCGGAAAATTATTCCGCAATCCCCCGCCCCAGTTTTTACAAGAAGAAACTGAAAAAGTTTATCAGATTATTTTGGCCCAAGCGAAATCTTTGCCCTTAGTAAAAATAAAACAGCAAATCGTAGAAAAATTAGCAAATAATTTAAACAAAGTTACTTTAATATTAGAAAATCAGGGCTATTTGCCTACTTACGGCAGTGAACAAGCTTTAAAAGTAAAATCAGTCGAATTGCCTTTTTATGAATTAACTTTGAATCCGAATCAAAAAATAATTTCAGGAAAACTGCGCAGCGACGTCCCGCATTTAAAAGGCCGCAGCCGATTTCTGCCTTGGCATTCACCGGTTCATTTTGTTTCCAGAAAAAACGAGCACGAATTAAAACTGGAATGGATGGTGCAAGGTGCCGGGCCCATTAACTTTTCCGCGGATTTTGCGCGGGGTGGAAAAATTAAAACCCAGTTCAGTCTTTAGGCTTGCCTAAAATTTTAAACTCGATGATATTTCCGCATCCACATTTTTTCGGGGGGTTTTGCGGATATGAACAGAGCTTTCAAAATTATCACATTATTTGTTCTGGGGTTTGCAGGTTTTAACGCTCCTGCAAATGCTCAATCTGCATTCTTACCCGACAGTCAGTTTATTGTTCCGCCATTCGAACAGTGGTTGACGTATGGATTTAACACCCGCCAACAACTGAACTATTCAGAATTACGTGAAAAACAAAAGCGCGATTTACAGCGAATATGCGAAGATCCAGCCAATCAAAAACTTTGTTTGGCTGGAAAATACTACAAGGTCGAAAACTCGATTTTTTATTTTAAATCGGCTTCAGAAAAAAATTTCGATCTGCCCCTGCATCCCAGGATATTGAGCATACTTTATTTTAAAGAATTTAATGTCGAGTACCCCGGTTCTGGACTGGCAATTCTGATGGGAAATCGCTGGTATCTATTGCGACAAAAATCTTGGGGAAATGGCATTTCCCCAATTGAAATGGTGTCAGAGTTTATAAATTCTTTTTATCGAAAAGACTTGCTGCATATTAGCGTCAGAGAATTTCTTTAAATCAAAAATTAGAAAGTTCCTGTTAACCCAACTTCCAATCCAGCAAATTTATCGTAAACTTTAAAATCTGTGTTTGATGCTTCCGTCGAATTATAAGTTCCGGTCTGGTGCATTTCCGCATAACCGATATCCAATCCAAAATGCTGATTGAATTGCAAACCCAGTGCAAGCATCCCACCAAGTCCGGGGCTGTATTTCAAAGATCCGTATTTTTTAGTATACTGACTTAGGTTTAATCCACCCTTGATATGAACAAATCGGTCAAAAGCATACGCCATCCCACCATCAACGCGCCCCAGTGGCACAGTGTAATTTTGAGCTTTTAATTCCAGATAACTAGCGTCCAAAAACCAACCAACAGATTGAGCTGGCAAACTAATATAACCAAGACTGAACCCAGTGGTATCATCGATCCGCAAAGAAGAATTGCTGTTAGAGCCGCTGCTACTAACGGTGCTGTTCACATCCAACATGGATTTCACTAAAGTAACCCGAAATCCCTCACTAGAAATCGAAGTATCCCTTGATGACCGCGAAGGCGGCGTCGAAGTAGACATATTATAATTCTGAGCAAAACAAACCGAAGCACCCGCCAAAACAAAACCAACCAAACCAAGTTTAATTTTCATATTTTTCCCCTTACCAAAATCCTAAGGCACCCAAGGGAAAACACAAAGGAAAAAAGGTGGCAGCCTACTTTTGGTGTTAACTTAGATAAGAAAACTGAATTTTAACTAACACCAAAAGTAGGCTGCCACCTTTTTTCCTTTTTTAAGTGCAGCGCAGCCCAAATGACCCAAGCTTACTTAGAAAAACCCGCACCGGGCGCAAGCGAAAATTATTTGTGGGCGGCGGCGCTATTCGGGTTAAATTTGCATATGTTTTATGGAGTGGCTCACAGAAGCAGGATGCGTTTTTTCGACTACTGTCGGAAAATCTGTGCCCAGAGCGCATGGAT
>JBBQHD010000071.1:0-13698 GCA_038323665.1 Bdellovibrionales bacterium | reverse complement strand
AGCGGATTAATTTTGCCTATATTCTTCATGTTGCCAGCATCCTTGTTGGTTTTTTTGTTTGTTTTGCAAAATTATCAAAACAACCGCAAGTGAAGCTGGCAACTACTTGTTTTTTCTAGGATTTAAACCGGACGGCTCTGGTCTGGGATGTTATCAGCGGTTGGGCGACAGTCAGCATTCTGAAAATTACCACAACTTATGCAGTAAAAAATTATTCGGGACAGAGATTCCGCCTTCGGTCAATTTTGGCATTGCTGATCTTGAAAAAATGGCGAAGCTATCTTTCAGCAAACATTTAGGACTTACAGGTGTCCAACAAAAAGTTTCAGTGGATTTAGAAAAATCTAAGGATGATCCAAGTCACAGACTTATGATTGTTGGGTTATGGGGAAATTTTATTCTAAAGCCTCCGACAAAAAAATTTCCAAATATATCTGTGGTGGAAGATGCAACCATGCATATGTCAGAAGTTGCGGGGATATCCACAGCGAAACATGGGCTGATTCAATTGCAATCCGGTCAGTTGGCCTATGTGACCAAGCGTTTTGATCGAAAAAAAAATAAGCAAAAGATTGCGATGGAAGATTTTTGCCAGCTCAGCGAACTTTTAACTGCTGACAAATATGAAACCTCAATGGAAAAAGCAGGAAAAGTGATTCTAAGATATTCTGCCAATCCTGGTTTGGACGCAGTTGCATTTTTTGATATCAACTTGTTCTCATTTATAACTGGCAATGCGGATATGCATCTTAAAAACTTTGCATTGATGAATAATGCATCCAATGAAATGGGATTGTCGCCGTCCTACGACCTTCTTTCCACCCAGCTTTTATTGGCGGAAGACAAAGAAGAGGTGGCGCTTACCGTAAACGGAAAAAAATCCAAAATAAAAAAGTCAGATTTTGCAGAGCTTGGGAAAAATTTAAAGATAAACAATAAAGCAATTGAAAACAGTTTCGAACGCATTTATGAAGCAATTCCTAAAATGAAAATTGTAATTAAAAATAGTTTTTTATCAGATGACTTAAAAAAACAATATACCGAATTGCTGGACAGTAGGGCGAAGCGGTTTTTTTAATCCCAGATATGGTCGGGGCGTTCTTGTTCGGGGTTGCGCCAATGGGGCGGGACACGGGTCGTTTTCTTTAAATCTTGCCAGTCGGTTTCTTTCAGCAATTGGTAATCGGGATGCAAAACTAGAATGGTTTTGTTTAAGGCCTGGTTTCTAGTTTTTTCCCAAATAGGGTTACCAAAAGGGATATAGGCTAGGCGATAGGCTTTGCCCTTTAGCTCGGCAGGTGGGGCGAAACTTCGGGCGCGGATTCCAGTTCGGTAATCAACTGCGAATTCTAAACCGTGGTGAGCGGTCAAATAGTCAGCTGGAATTAAAAAATTTTTTAATTCCAGCAAAGTTTCAGGGTCCATTTTTTGAAGGAAAAAAGAATTTTGTGGGGAATACGACAGCAAAGAAACTGCACCGACAAAGCCTAAAAAAATTCCGAAATAAGTTTTTTGGTTTGCATAAAAATACGCCAATAAAAACGCCGCAGATAAGGTGCCGCTAATAAGCAGCAGTCGATAGCTGGCGCCTTCGATCGAAGGCTTGAAAAAAGGTATAATGCTGATGGCAGTTAGCAAAGTTAAAAAATAAGTTGTGGCAGTTTTTCTGCGCAGTTTTGGATTGAGCCAAAACAAAGTCCAGCTCAAGCTTAAAAAAATCCCCAGTGCCGGTAGATAATTTCGTAAAGAGAATTGTTTTAAGGTCCACGTCCACCAGGCATCGGGATAAAACCCCACCTCGTCGAGCAAAAATGAAATCAATTCGCGGCTGCGCGGGAATAAGAACGTGAAACCCAGGACAGCGCTTATTCCCAGCAAAGTAAAAATAATCCATGACGAAGCTTTGATTTTTTTTAAATTTGAATGGACTAAGAATTGGCTTAACGCCAGCAGGAAAACCAAAACGATCATGCTTTTATGCGATAAAATGCTGATAAGGAGAGCCAGGAATAGGCCAATAAGCTGCTTTAAGTTCAGGGAAGTATTTTTCTGTCGGTATAAGATCATCCAGCCAAGAACAAAAAAACTGGTCCCAACTAAAGTTTTGAAAAATTCGAACTGTAATTCCGTGAAAAACCCAAGACTGGAAATAAAAACTGGAAAAATAAAAAATAAAAATATTTTTGTGGGCCGGGTGCGGTCATTAAAAAATCCAGCAAGGCTAGTGATCAGAAGAGCTGAAAACAGCGCTATGCCAAACTGAAAACTAAGTAATTCATTGCTAAAAATTAAATCGAATAAAAATAAAAAACCAAAGGCCAGCGAATGATCTTTGAAATAAAATTCATGAGTGTTTCGAAAATAGGCGATTTGTTTTAAATAGAAGTAGCCGTTGACCCCGGGTGGCTCTGAAAACTGATGGCAAAACAAAAACACAATGGAAAAAACTAAGGCAAAGCAGGACAGGGAAAATAAAAAACGCCAGAGTTCATCTGGCGTTTTTTTTAAATTCACAAAATTCATGAAATAATTTTAGAAATCAAAAGTGCAGGTTTTTTTCTGCAGATTAAAGTTGGCGCGGGTGTATTTTTCTCCGCGGGATACTTTCACGCCTGGAACTTGCACATAAAGATCTTTAGAGGTTGCTCCGATAGTCCAATATCCAGTTTTGATAACTGTTTTTTGAACTCCAGGCTGGCTGACCGAGTAGGCTGTTCCATAGGCACTGTCTTCTGCAGGATCTTGGCCATCCGTGTTCGGGGCCAGAATTTTCAAAGTGTTATTAGCCTTTAAAAGAATTTCATAAGAAACGCCGTCCGATTGCAAAGTGCAAAACTTAGCTTTTATAACTTCGGTATCTGTGACCGCAAAGCTTGATACAGAAAATAAAGTCAGACCTAGGATCATCAAAGAATTCAATTTCATAAAAACCTCCTGAGGACTTTTTTGTTAACCCGAAGCATCTGAAATGGGAAGGCATATTATAGACAGGGTAAATAATGCATCGTATTAAACTTAGTTTTGACCGAGATCTGCGCACATGTTTCACTCCGCCAGATGCAAAAGCCTGAACTTCATTTTTTAGCTGATTATTTTCTTCAAGGTGGGCAGCTGAATGCTCAAATTCGCGCACAAATTTCTGATTTTATTGCCAGTTTGCAGGAAAATCCTGCTCAGCAAATTTATCAGCGCAATGTCTTACTTGCGGAACCTCAACTGGAAATGATGCTTGCGGTGTGGAATCCTTTTGCCGAATGTGCCCCGCACGATCACGGTGCTTCTTTGGGTAAGGTTCTTGTTGTCGAAGGCACCTTTGAGGAAACTCACTATAATTGGTCGACCCTTGAAAATAAAAAGGATTTGGCCTGCCAAGAAAAATCCCTGCGTAGGGCCGGTGATATTCTGGAAGTTAGTAAGGACAGTATTCATTCAATGCGGTTGCTGGGTTTTCGAGGTGTGACTTTGCATATGTATGCCCCAGCCATCGACAATATGAAAGTTCACAGTCTTGAAAGTGAATTAAGTTGGACCGTCAGCAACGATTGCGGAGCGTGGGTTCCCGAACCGCAGCAAATTTTAGCAACTAATTTTTGGAATATTTTGCCCACTTCATCAATAGAAAATTATAGTGAGCAACAAAGAATTAGTTGATGTTATTTTTTACACCACAATTTATCGAAGCGGTGGTGAAAAATTTCAACTTGCAGCGCAGACTTTGCAGAAAAAACTTTTCCAACAAAACGAAGTCCCAATTGTTTGCGTTGCCACCGAAAGTAAAAAAGATTTTCGTAAAATCATTGAAAAGTTAAGTTTAGAAAATAAATTCATTCGCAATTTCCATTTTTTCGGCCACAGCGGAATGTATGGCATTATGTTTGGCAGCGTTGCCTGGCCCGAACAGTTTAGTCCCTACGAATGGCGTCAGATGAAAATCCCCGTAACGGTTGAGAGTAAATTTTATTTTCATGCCTGTCGTTCCGGGCGTTGGTTCGCAGCGTTTTTTGCCAGGACTTTTGCTGTTACAGCGTTTGGATACCACAATTATACCACGGTATCTTTACAGCCAGATCGCTTTGTGTGGTCGGGCTGGCGCAAGAGTAAACTAGACCCTGTTTACATCATTGCATGCCCTGGAAAAAAATCGCACGGGGTGCTTGCTTCGTTGCAAAAGTATTTAGGTTTAGTAAAGGCGGATGCCTTCCTGCAGTTCACTCCGAATCAGAAGGAATTGGATGCTTCTTATGATGAGGTGGCTGAACTTTACGATAAGACATTTGCTTCGATCAAAGTGCGAAAAAGCGAACTGACCTGGTTGCGGAAAAAACTGCAATGGATTCAACCCAAGGATGTTTTGGATATTGGCTGCGGGAATGGTTCGTTTTTGCGGGAACTCAGCAGTCAATTTGAACGCGGGGTCGGTGTGGATGCCTCGGCACAGATGATTGAACAAGCGCGGTTGCATCCATCGCAATTGAAATTTGAAAAAATCGATGGTCCGGTTTTGCCTTTTCCTGATAATTCTTTTGATGTGGTGACTTCGGTTTTGTCGTTTCGTTATTTGGACTGGGATCCTTTGTTGATAGAAATTCTACGGGTCCTAAAGCCAGGCGGGCATTTTCTGGTGGTGGATATGGTTGCAGAACCTTTGCGGATAAAAGATTTATTTTATTTTGCAATCAGCCGTCTGCAAATGTGGCTGGTGCATTTACAAAATGCCGAGTTTCGAAAAAATTTAAAAAAAATGGTCAATCACCCAGCCTGGAAAATCATGTTGTCGCAAAATCCGATTCGCGCTTTTCACGAATACAAATGGTTTTTTGAAAGCCGATTTCGTGGACAGAAATTAGAAATCCTGCAAGTGGCCTTTACTTCTAAGACTGTGGCCTTTGATTCGGGGCCGATTCATACTAAGAAGGTGGAGCCCTTATCATTCCCGTAAAACACGATCTGCATATTGGCGTGATTGATTTTGGCATTGGTGGTCTAAGTATTGCCAAAGTTCTTTTGCAAGAAATTCCTAAATCGCGCATGACTTATTTTTCCGATACAGGTTCGATTCCCTATGGGAAATTAAGCGCCGAAGATCTGCAGGCAAGATTGCAAAAAGTTTTTTCCTATCTGCTGAATTTGCAAGTTGATGCCATCGTGGTGGCCTGCCACGCAGCCAGCACTGCGGTTGCTGGAAAGACAGAAATTCAGACTTGTCCCCTGTTTGAAGTGATCACGCCGACCAGAAAATGGATGTCGGAATCAGCGCACAAGAGAATCGGAATTATCGGTGGCGTGCGAACGGTGGAATCGAAACTTTACGAAAATATTCCTGGCAAAGAAATTCGGGCGCAAAGTTGCCAGCCCTTGTCTATTATTATTGAAGCAGGTCAGCAGAATTTACCGAGTTTTTCGATTCAGCTGCAAAAACTTTTGCAAGTTTATGTGGATTCCCCAGTGGAAAGCTTGGTTTTGGCCTGCACTCATTATCCTGCCATTCAAAATGAAATTCAAAAATTACTTCCGACGTCGGAAGTAATCGATCCAGCCCAATTGATCGTGGCGAAAATTTTAAATCATTTTAATATACAAAAAGAAAATCTGCCGCATATTGCCGACAAGGATTGTTATGTCTGCACGGGAGATCGCGAGTTAATGAAGCGTTCAGCATTGCTTGGCTTTGATTGGAAAATTAACGTCGTTAAAGAAGTGGTCTTGTAAGCTTATCTAAAATATTTTTCCTGGATTGCAAATGTTGTGCGGATCAAAGGTTTTTTTGATTTGCTTCATGATTTCAATTTCTGCGGGTGATTTTGTTTTGCTTAAGAATTTCTTCTTGGTCAGTCCAACGCCGTGCTCTGCGGAAATACTTCCCGAGAATTTAGCTACACAATCGAATACAAGTTGGTCTACTTTTTGGCATTCTTTGACGAAATCTTCTTTGGATAAATCTTTGGGACGTAAAATATTGATGTGCAAATTTCCGTCGCCGATATGGCCAAACCAAATCACTTCCCATTTTGGATAGGATGACGAAAGGATGGTCTGCAGATCTTTGACAAAATCCGGAACTTTCGAAACTTGCACGGCTATGTCGTTTTTGTAGGGTGAAAACGCCGATAAGGACTCACTGATGTTTTCGCGGTAGCTCCAAAATAAACTGGATTGTGTTTTTGACTGTGAAACGTTGCCATTTTGAATAGATCCGGTTTCCATGCCTTGTTCTAGAATCTGCATAAGGCGATCGCTGCTTTCAGCCGTTTTTTCAACTTCGGCAACGATATAGAAGGGATAGCTTTGATCAAATGGGTCAGGAGTTTTCTGGGCATGCAAAACTTTTTCAAGGGCTGCACGCGAAAACATTTCAAAAGCAGTTAATTCGATTTGTTTTCGGAACAAAGTGAAAATCTTCATAACTTCGTCTAAATTTTCACTGGCCAGCAAGACGACTTCGAAATCCTGTGGTCGTCTGGCCAATTGCACGGTCACTTCGGTGACAAAGCCCAAAGTTCCTTCGCTGCCGATAAATAATTGCCGTAAATCGTAGCCCGTGGCATTTTTAATCAAACCTTTGTTTAGTTCTAAAATTTCGCCGCTGCCGGTGACAATTTTTAAACCACTGATCCAGTTTCTGGTCAGGCCATAACGTAAAACTTTAATGCCACCAGCATTGGTGGCCACATTTCCACCGATTTGTGAAGATCCTTTGGCCGCAAAATCAATTGGGTAATACAGATTTTTATCTTCGGCGTATTTTTGGATGGCTTCGGTGATCACGCCGGCTTCGCATAGTAAGGTTTGGTCCAAGTCTTCGAAATTTAAAATACGGTTCATTTTTTCAAATGAAACCACAACTTCTTGGTTCAAAGCACAGGCCCCACCGGATAAACCAGTGCGACCTCCCGAGGGAACCAAAGCTGTTTTTGTTTCAATGGCCCATAAAACTAGTTTTTGCACTTCTTCGGTCGTGCGAGGAAACACAATGGCCGAAGGATTGATGTCAAAATAAGTGGTCCAATCTTTGCCATAATTTTGCAAAGAAGCTTGGTCGGTCAAAATTTGATCGGATTTTAAAAAACTTTTTAATTCGGTCATTTTTTAATCCGCAAAGAATTTATTTTAAGAGTTTGAATGCGGAAATAAGCATAGAAAACGCAATAGCCCCAGGCCGCCGTAAATAAAAAATAAATTCCCAGCCAGCACCAAAGTGGGCCACCTAAAAAAGCCCAAGTGGTCAGCATAATGCCCAGAATAAATCTTAGGACTCGATCCCAAAAGGCGATATTGCATTTCATGGTTTTTTAAATAATTCCTGCAGTTCGCCTTCTTGATACATTTCCATCATAATGTCGCTGCCGCCGACGAGTTTTTTATTTACATACAGTTGCGGAATGGTTGGCCAGTTACCAAATTCTTTGATGCCGTTGCGAATTTCTTCGTCTTCTAAAACGTTGACGTCTTGAAATTCAGCGCCCAATTCTTTTAAAATAGCACAGGCGCGGGCGGAAAATCCGCATTGAGGAAAACTTTTCGTGCCTTTCATAAACAGCACGGTTTGATTTTCTGTTAAAAGTTTTTCAATTTTCTGTTTGACGTCGCTCATAGGGACTCCTTAGTTTTTGTTTTCAAGGCCAGGGCGTGCAGTTCGCCGGATTGCAGTTCGGTTTTAAATAAATCCATAATTTTTTGATGTTGTTCGATGCGTGAAAGGTTTTTAAATTGATTGGTTTAGATCATCACTTGAAAATGACTGCCACCACCGGTTAAGTCAGCCACCGAAATTTTCGCATCAGGAAATTCGCCGGTTAATTTTTTTTCTAAGTAATTGGAATCCATTGGCGCTACTTTACAATTAAAATGACAGACCGTGCAACTATCCTGCACTCTAGGGCAATGAAATTCACGGTGCGCGAACGCATTTTTTATCAAAGCTGGCTGATTATTTGGGGTTTTTACGCCTTAGATCGCTGCCTGTTCTTGGTATGGAATCGTGACCATTTGTGGCAACTGCCCTTGCCAGAACTGGCCCAGGCTTTTTTACTGGGGCTGCGGTTTGATTTTGTGGCCCTTTCTTTGTTAAGTTTTCTGCCGTTTTTGTTTTTTTTAGTCCTTTCTGGAATTCGAAGTGACAAAGTATATCGCAACACAATGTTACTGATTGTGTGGATTATTCAGTTCCCTTTTTTAGTTTTTAACCTGATCGACAACGAATACATTCGATTTTCTGGACGAAGATTAACTTCACAAAGTTTTTTTATTTTGGGGGAACTGTCGGGTAAAGCCCAGGGTTTTCTAGAAACTCAGGGACTGGTCATTGCTCTGTCTGGAAGTATTTTAATTTTATTTAGTTTTGCGTTGTTTAAAAACTATCAAACAGCAAGTTTGGTTGCGAAGCGATCATGGCCATGGTGGTTAAGGCAGACGCTAGTCCTGGTATTTCTGTTGATTGCCTCTAGAGGGGGCTTACAGAAAAAACCCATCAATTTAGCCGAAGCTAAGGTTTTCCCAAACAGCTGGTTGAATCATTTGGCTTTGAATTCCACGTTCACAATTTTAAAAACCTTCAAAGAAAACAAACCCCCCAGATATGTTTATTTTCAAGATCGTCAGGAATTAGAAAAAAACCTAAGTGAAAATTTTCCGGGCGTCAGCCTGTTGCCAAAACTTATCCAAAAACCCAATGTGGTAATTATTGTCATGGAAAGTTTTGCCAGAAATTATATGGGTGAAATCAATGGGGTTAAGGGTTTTACTCCTTTCCTGGATCAGCTAACAAAAAAATCCTTATTTTTCCCCAATGCTTTTGCCAATTCTCGCAGATCCATTGAAGGAATTGCCGCAGTTTTTGCTGGAGTTCCCGCGCTGATGGAGCAACCTTTTATCACCAGTTCTTACGACTCGGAAAAAGTGGCAAGTGTGGGCGCTGCGTTTGCAAAGAAAAATTACGACACCAGTTTTTTTCACGGCGGCAATAACGGAACCATGCATTTCGATTCGTTTATGAACAGCATAGGAATAAAAAAATATTTCGGTGTGAATGAGTTTCCCGATAAAAAAGCCAACGACGGGATCTGGGGAATTTACGATCAACCGATGTTCCAGTTTTTCGCGGAAAAACTAAGTGAATTTCCCAAGCCATTTTTTGCAGGATTTTTTTCGATCAGTTCGCATGAACCTTATTTAATTCCCAAAGAAGTGCGGGCCAATTTTCCCGACGGCCCACTGCCCATTTTGAAAGCCATTGCCTATGCAGATGACAGTTTAAAAAAGTTTTTCGAAACAGCACAAAACCAAAGTTGGTATGAAAATACTATTTTTATTATCACCGCAGATCATTCATTCGAATCCTATTTGCCCAATAGCAACGAACTAGATTTATTTCGAATTCCATTATTAATTTATGCTCCAGGCTGGAAAACCTATCCAAAAGTGGACATCCTGCAGCCAGTCCAACAAATCGATATTCTGCCAACAGTGCTAGAAATCTTAGAAGAAAAAAACCCATTCCCCTTATCCAGATCCCTATTTAGAAAAGGCGAAAGAACCGCCATTTTCTGGGACGACGGAAATTACTATTTTGTAAGCAAAGGAAAAGGCCTGTTTTGGGACAGAAAAAACGAAATCCAAGAATTTGAAATGAATAGCCCAGCAATAAAATCAAAAAACCAAAACAAATTCAAAGCAGATCAATTCAAAGCTCATCTACAAAGATTCAGTGAAACCTTCTGGGACCAAAAAATCTATTATCAAAAGTAAAACCCCAAGCCAAAGTGCAAAGATTAAGTTTTATCCAAAATTGATCCGGGGACCCCGCATACTTTTCCGCCGGAAAGGGTGGCTGCCACCCAGCTCCAGTTCACTTATTAATGGTGCAAGAAATTTCAGTGGCAGTTGCGGCTGTTTCGATTTTATTACTAGCAAAAACTTTCAAGATTTTTTCTTGCGTACTTAAAACAATTTTAAAAGTTGCAATGGTCGGAATATATTTTCTATTTAGTGGGTCGCGGGGGGCTAGGAGGCTTGGAGTTTGAAAGCTTTCGATAAATACTAATTTATTACTGCTAGACTGAATCTCGTGAAATGTCTTTTCTTCAGGATTGAAGGGTTGGTCAATTTGAACGGAGATAGTATCCGTAGTTTTTCCTGCATATACGCCATGGCCTTTGGTAACAATATATTCATCAGCACCAGTTATATCTAAAACAAATAGTTGGCCATTATCAAAATGGTAATTTCCCAATAGAACCACACAGGGCTTACCGTTATCCATACGTCCGTTTAATTGGAGCTTTCCTGACAAACTACCTGAGCGGCCACGGGGAGCAACAGAAACAGTATCATTAAACCATTGCAAAGCTTGTGGGTCAGATTTCTCTGCGTGCACAGAAAAACTAAAACAAGTAACTAGCAACGGAAGATAAAAATTCTTTTTCATAAATTCTCCAAAAGTTAATAGATATATAAAACTAAAAATAGAATTTAATGTAAAAACAAACCCAAAACAGTTTTTTTTTTCTAAACAGATATTTTTTTCAAACCAAAGCAACATCCATCCCAAAAATGTAAAATTTTACCGAAAGCAGACCTCCGGGAAGGGTGGCAGCCATCCAGCCGCGTTTACGAAAATGCCAAATTTCAACGAAGAACAAGCAAAAACGATTGGGCAGCTAAGACTTCTTTTTCTGAGTTTGTCTTTTTAAGTTTAATTAGTTTTTTAAAAACATATATATTGCTATTCGCAAATACCTCAACAAAGCGGGACGCGTCCGCCGTAATCGGCGGTTGTTGGAGGGCAGGAGCCCGCGTTTTGCGAATAGCAATATATATGTTTTTAAAAAACTAATTAAACTTAAAAAGACAAACTCAGAAAAAGAAGTCTTAGCTGCCCATGAAGATATGCAGGGCCAAAGCAGCACCCGAAATGCCCATTGCTCCGCCCACGATTGCGCAAATTGCGCCACAAATCACAGCCACAGTTCCGACAGAAATTACTAAAACATCTTTGATCGTCATAAAAAAAGCTCTCCTGATTCAGAAAGCTTAAATCAGGCTAGGCAGCCTGAGCAAGTTTTTCGCCACATTCGGGGCAAAATTTAGGCGCGGGGGCACCTGCGGCAAAGCTAGCATTGCATTTCGGGCAGGCAGCTCCGGCTTTGACAGTTTTAACTTCTTCTTCGGCAGCAATAAATCCGCGTTCGTTCCACAGACCGATTTCGCGTAAAAACACCCAGTGAGTGAAAACGCCTTTTACCTCGTTCAATTCAAATTCAAAAATCGCAGAACCGCCGACTTCTTTGGTTGCAAACAACAAGCCCTTTTGTTCTAAGACTTTCAAATGATCGGGGCTAAAGGGATATCCCAATTTCTGTTTGAAAGTTTCCGACAAAGTAACCAGCGGGCAGTTTACACGACCGAGGCGATCTGGAACGCAGTTTGCGGTCGCAGATAAGATCGCATCGATCATCTGAAAAGGTTTTAAATCATATTTTAATAATTCTGATTTTCCTGGGCGGTAATAGTAATACTGAAAATACTCAAAAAACATTTCGATGTCATTAAGGTGAGTAAAAATAATCTCGGCCATGACAGGAGTCCCTTCGGGATCATCCACTGGCGGAAGTTTTTTTACTTCCACTTTTTTTATTTTCAAAAGCAATTCAACGGCTTGTTCGACCCGGCGAGGAGATTGCTGAAAAATCCGCAAACAATAATTTTTTAAATCCAACCATTGAATCATGGTCGATCCATCGGGTTGTTTGGCGCCTTTAAGTTTTGTGGTTAAAAATAAGCTGGCAAAAAGTGGTGGGACTTGATCATCGGGACAAGGACTTGCGTCGTTGGCCAGTTTCAAAGTTTTCACTTCGGCAACAGCCAGGCGCAGGCGTTCGACAAAACTTTTGAAAACAAGTTTGATCGATGGAGCACTGGTTTCAACCTGAAGTTTGACGGCTTCGGCCGGGATTTCTAGAACTGTAGTTTCGGAAATCGCTAGGCAAGCAACGACTTGTGCTGGGTTTGAAAATAAAGCAGATTCACCAATGACTTGGTTCGCACCCAACTGAAATAATTCCAAATTTTTCTTATTGCGAGTCAAGCAAACGCTGACGGAACCTCGTTGAATCAATAGTAAAGTCGGCAATTTTTCGCCTTCTTTTAAAATCCATTCACCTTTTTTGTAAACTTTGGGTGCTGCCATTACTAAGTTCTTCGGAAATCTTGATTGATTTTTGTAGGCCAGTAGCTCATTTTGACCTGGATGAAGGTCTATTTTCAACCAGCCCCGCCAGAACATCAAAAACGCGAAAAACAAAAAGCGCGCGAGCTGCGCCAATCCAGCTGGTGGAAACAACAAATCGGCAAAGGGATCTGTCATTATTGTGAGCAAAGATTCGCGATTGCAGAACTGACAATGGATCACAAATTACCCATTGTGCGTGGGGGAAGTTCGAATAAAAAAAATTGTGTGGTCGCCTGCAAAGACTGCAATACTAGGAAAGGTCATAGTCTGACCCTGTCGGATATTTAGGCACCCCCAGCGACTTTATTTCGCGCCGAGGGTTTTAATTCGAACTGGAACAAGGTCTGTATCGAAATGAAAAAAAAATCTTGATTCAAGCGCCTTAAACTTTCAGTTTTAAATCTGTGAGCAAATCAGAAAATAAAATTACCAAAAGTAGCACGGCAGAATATTTTGCTAAAAATTTACAACAGGTTGGATTTTCGTCTCCACTTAAAGCGGTTTTAACGACCCTTAAAGAGGCTGTGGATAATTCCTTAGACGCCTGCGAGCAAGAAGGAATTCTGCCGGAACTAGACATTGAAATAGTTAAAGTCGGCAACGGATCCACTAAAAATACAGATCTGATTAAAATTGTGGTCGAAGACAATGGCCCGGGGATCGAAGCCGAGTATTTAGCTCAGGTTTTTGGGGAATATTTAGCGTCTTCGAAATTTGGCCGAGGTCAGTGCACACGCGGTCAACAGGGAATTGGGATTTCAGCAGCCACAACTTGGGCGCAAATGACCAATGGTCGTGGCGTCACCGTGCTAAGTAAAACCAAAGCCATGCGCAAAGCTTTGAAAGCGCAAATTGATGTCGATATTAAATCCAATACTGGAATCGTGAAAAACAAAGAAGCTGTCGAATGGAAAAAAGATCACGGCCTGCGCGTGGAATTTTTAATGGATGGAAAAATTCAACTGAACGGCGACGGCGGCCTGCTGACTTATATAGATGGAACCATTTTGGTAAATCCCCATTTGACCATTAATTTTAAATTAAATGACGACGAATGGAAAAAAATCGACCGCGTATCGACGATTCCACCAGAAATTCCTCAAGCCACTTTGCCGCATCCTCATACATTTAAATTGGGTGAGTTTATTACCCACGCTACTTTATTTGGTAAATCTAGTTTGGCAAAATTTTTAACAACCGGTTTTTCTCGGGTCAATGACGAGAGTTTAAAATTATTTGTCAAAAATGGTCTGCCTAAAAATCTTTTAACCAAGCCCGTTTCAGCTTTGGACGAACAAGATTTCAAAAAAGCCTTTCAAGCCATTCAGAATTCAGAATTAATGGCGCCTTCGACGAGGTCTGTTCTAACTGTGGGTGAAGATGCGCTTTCGAAATCCATTCAGCGTCTGGGAGAAATCGATTTCTTTTCAGTCATGACTAGAAAACCACGCATTTGCGATTTCAAACCAATT
>JBBQHD010000070.1:0-14523 GCA_038323665.1 Bdellovibrionales bacterium | reverse complement strand
ACTCGTTTTTTGCCGATCCTGAAATTTTTAATCTTTTCCAGTAATTCTAAAATCTTTTTATCCACAACGATTCTCCTTTGGGCTGGAGAGGTCTCATGAATTAAATCCTGGCGGTAGGACCGCCTTTAAATTTGGGTTACTGTCTACTAAATCGGGGTAGGCTCAGAACATTGCGATCGAAGCTTTTTTGAAAATTCTCATGTCTCTATTTTAAGATCAAAACTTCAATTTTTGTAAGCAGAATTTTCGAAAATTGGTTGACCAACCCGAATGCAGTAAGAACCGCCCGTATCTTGTTGATTCCATTCAGTTAGCACTCAAACCAAAGTATCTTGATTTCGATAAAATTCAAGAGCTTTTCCTGAAAGATAAATTTTCAGCTGCTCAAATTGCTCGGCAGTTTGATGTTTCAAAATCAGTGATTCTTGGAATTCTTCACCGCTCAGGCATCCGTCTTGGAACCAAGGTTGGAAGGTCAGTAGATCCAAAAAATTATCGAAATTGTTCCCCACCCTATGGATTTAAAGTTTGGAACAACCAACTTTCCACAAGTAGATCTGAAATAAAAATTTGCAGAGCCATTGTGCAAATGCGGAATAGCGGACTTTCTACAGCAGCAATCTCTGGCGAGTTAGAAAAACGAGGATATAAAAACCGCGCTGGGCGAACGATTTGGAATTCGAATACGATTTTAAATATTTTCAAAAGATGGAATGGAAAACTTTAGGAGGTTATATGAAGGAACTTATCGGATCTGCAGTATTACTCGTAGGAATGCTCGGGGCAGGGTCATTTGCACTTAAAAAACTTCACCACGCTGTACAAGTCACTGTCTTAACGAAAATCAGTCAGGGTCAAAAACCGTTACCTAAATTTACGAAAGATTGGTAGCTACAGACCTATTTAATTTTAATCAGGGTAACCCAAATTTTAAGGCGGGTCTTGACTGCGTAATTGGCTAATATAACTATAAAGCTTTGATCAACCCGCAAACTAATCACGACTTATGGGAAACGCAGCAAGAACACAAAAAACGGAAGAAGATCGCCTAACACGTTATGAAACAGGAAAACGAAAGCTCTTTAGTCGCATTGGACTTCTACCAGATCAAGACTCTCAGCTTGCACGACGCAAGAGTAGTCTCATGGAAACTCGACCTGGAAGATCGTGCGCTTGAAATCGTTTTAAGCATGGCTTACTTCTGTTCGAAAGAATATGCCCGCCAAGGAATACTTTCGATCAAGAACTTCGACAGAGTCGATGTCATTCGATTGATTTTTGGAAAGAAAAGTCAGCTTTCGTGAAATTCATAGCGCGAAATCACGCATTGAAAAAATCCGTGGCTTGAATGCCCGAACGGGGCATCCCCGTCGAATATTTTAGTAGAGAATCGCTTTGGGCAAATTCTGATCGATCAAATCGGCTGTGCCAAGTTGCCCATCCGAATTAAGTCCCCAGCAATAGACCAGTCCACTTGCAACGGCACAAGTGTGATTGGTGCCTGCCGCAACATTCTGCACATCAACCAGGCCGATGTCGATCGGAGTGGCTGACTCAGGGTGAGGGCCTACACCAAGCTCACCATGAAAATTGCTGCCCCAGCATTCCAGTCGCGCAGTGTGGAGTGCCCCTCGGATTCCGCAACCGTGGCTGTATCCAAGAGCTATCGATGAGTAATCCCTCCAGAATCCGACGCTCCAGGTGCGCTCATATGAAACGGGAAAGGGAGAAAATAACTGACCCCTACAGAAGTATCCATTATCCTGGGTTCGCGCACAGCTATTGCCATTGCCTACAACGTGATCAATGACGTTTAGTAATGGTTCTTTGGTTGCCGCTCCAAGGTTTCGTCCCCAGCAGGTCAGTTCACCCTGAGCTAAGGCGCAGCCATCTTGTGCGCCGAGCGAGACGGAGGATGGTGCAAATACATTAAGTACATCATCTCCAGCGTAATGGGGTGAACCTGGAGGATAGAAAGGATGCCCAGAGAAACCGTCCTCATCATTTCTAGCTATGCATCGCAGGGACGGCAACGTTCCACCGGTATGCTCAGGCACCAAATAAGTATAAGCATAGCAATAGCTTTCCTGTAGCGGCCCCATAAAGGGAATTTGAGAGAACTTTGATAAAACTCCTGGGTCTAGCTGCGCTGCTTGCCGATCAGGTTTGTTGATCTCTCCCCAGCAATACCAATCATCCTTTCCATCAGTCGTTCGACGTGCGTAGGCACAAGTGCTGTTTAATCCCAATGTGATTTTTGAGACGTTAGAGAGTGAGGAAATTCGCTGAGGTGTGACTACACGTGTTCCAAGTGTTTTTTCACCAACCTGACCGTTTTCATTCGAACCCCAGCAATAGAGCTCATCGGTGGAAGAGATTGCACATGTATGCGAATAACCAACCTTAACGTCCTTGGCACCAGTGAGAACCTGTG
This sequence comes from Bdellovibrionales bacterium, assembly GCA_038323665.1. GTDB lineage: Bacteria > Bdellovibrionota > Bdellovibrionia > Bdellovibrionales > Bdellovibrionaceae > JBBQHD01. Next base: position 12,089 of record JBBQHD010000070.1, on the reverse strand, counting down.
CAATCGCAGATGTGGTAGATATCAAAATCAAAGGCAACAATATAAAATGTAATATATTTTTCATTAGTTGCTCGAACAGCAGATTACAGAACCTTGCAAACCGTAGGCGACCGACGTAATAGGCCGGCTCGTATCGCAGAATTTATTCAGGAAATAGCTGACGCGCAATTTAGCATCGCCGCCAGGCGCAGACGACGAAGTCCGGATCGGCTCTTGAAAGTCATGCCCGTCAATCGTCGATTGGGTTGCAATGGTGAGGCCTACGTCTGAACAAATTTGCTGTCCAGGTACGAAATTTCCGGACGCTTGAGCCGAAAGTGCAAGAACGGATGCAGTTACGAAACCGACTGCTGAACAGAGAATGTTCGGATGGCCAATGGAATTTTTCATTTATATTTCCCCTTACTTTATCGCGATAAAAAATTTTGAAACCGACCAAGAGTTGTAAAAGAAAATATTCTTGCTCTTTCCCGGAGACGGCTAGCTAATAGTCGAGGTGCAAAGTATCAAATATTAGAACTGTGCGCAATAAATATTTATTCTCGGTGTAAGCGATTGATCTTTAAGAATTTTTTCAAATCTAAATTCCTTGAAATTGAGTCCAAGTTCGCACGATCCCCGAACAGGTGACCCAGCCTCGAAGAATTTCGAAGTCAACCGCGGAACCGGCGCTATCGCTTGAAGATTTATTGAATGAGCTTCGCCATCAAGCAAGTCGCCGACAAAAACTAATCAATCGCGGCAGCATGTCGTTACCATCAAGTCTGGTTTTTATACGATCTGAATATTTTTTTTGTAAAAGCGGTCTTCGACCAGAAGGCTCAAGATCCTGACCCAATCAGGAAAGACTGCCTTTGTAAGATGCCGTCAGCAAGTTCGCAAAAAAACAAAATCTGCTGTCCATGAAGGTTCAGAGGATCGTGATTTTCAAAATTCAAAATGAAGGGTCATGTGACCGACTATTCGCCAGAGTCTCTTAACCTATTTCGGGCCAATTCGAGGAGTGCCTTATAGTCAGATTTGAATGGCTCAACAAGCTGCTTTTGTAGTAGACAATGAAGATTCCATAACGCACGTTCTTCAGCCTGATCAACAATTTTAAGGGCTTGAGATTCATCAAATCGAGCCAGAAACTCAAAGAGTACCAAAGCCTCATCTCTAGTAAGACAAACTGCAATATTCTCTTCTTGTCTTTCCATTAGGGTAAAGAGTAATTCCAGATCTGTAAGCCGGTCATCAAAGAAATCGTTTTGACCGCCTGCTGGTTTCGCGAAGTGAGCCTTTTGTCAGATCATTCAGATCAAATCCAAACTTTTACAATTTAACAGGTTGCTCGCTTGCCATAATAATCCACGGAGGTCTTTTGCCGCGAACAGCTTTTATAAATTCAGGGACGGCAATCCCTTCATGCGCGCGTCCCGTAGCAAGTGTGATGTTTTGAAAGCCGAGATTGTAAATCGCAGAAGCTTTTTCTTCTCGACGAATTTCATCTTCAAAGTGTGAATCCAAAAATATTTCCACAGTTTTTGAAAACTTCTGATGGGCATTAAGAAAATCCTCAACACTTTCAAATGTTTCAATCCGAACGCCATAGTCAATTGCTTGGAGGATCCAGCTTTGCCGCATGAGCAAGTCATCGTCGATAAAAACATGGGTGACAATATCTTCTGCAATTTTAATAGGAATGACAGATTATAATTTAACAAAAATTTTTATTATCAACGACTAATGTTTAAATGCAGAGAACCACACTAACTTTGAAACGGTTCAAATCCGGTCAGGTTAGATCGAAAAATGTAAAATATCGTGAAAATCAGGTTTGTAACTTATTGAAATCATTAAGGCGAAATTTTGGTTCTTTTTAAAAAAGTGGTTGCGGGGGCAGGATTTGAACCTACGACCTTCGGGTTATGAGCCCGACGAGCTACCAGACTGCTCCACCCCGCGATCCGTTGAAGTATCCATTGCTACTGATCGCGGGTCTTCGGGTCAACATAAATCATTTTTGTGGTGATAAGATACGCTTAAGACTAATCAGTCGGAACGTTGCCGCACTCATAAAGTTTTCTTAACCGTGCATTAAAAAATGTACCCCAATTTTTTAGTTCCCAGGGCGGATTAGGAAAAAACTCTGCCACTGCACATTGACCCTTCAAGGCCACGGCCCATTGGCGGTCTTCGCTCGAGGCTGTGAAAATTTCTCCGGTTTTTTGGTCCTTGATCGCCACTGCAAACGAAAATAACTGCGGATTTAAGTCTTTGGCAGAAGACGAAGACATCATGGCCACACTCACCTGCACTCGTTCGACGCCCATGATTTCGCCCACCACTTTTTTTGAAAAAATATAGGGATAAAAGGCGTATAGAATATAAAAAACCAGTACTACGGCCAAAAAAATTAGCAATGTTCTGAAAAGTTTTCTTATTTTTATCATGACTTTGGTCCTAACGGCATCTTGGAAAAGAATCAACTATCCACCACATAAAAACAAGTAGTATTCTAGTATAAATGAACGAGAAAAAGAAACTGTTCAGTCGCGAAGAATGGAGTCTTCTACTGATTTTGGCAGCGATTCAATTCTGCCACATCGTCGACTTTGTGATTATGATGCCCCTTGGCCCCCAGCTGATGCGAAATTTCTCGATCCGCCCCAATCAATTTGGATTTCTGGTTTCTTCTTACACTTTTGCCGCAGGAATTTCGGGGCTATTGACCTCGTTTTTTGTGGATCGTTTTGACCGAAAATCTTGTCTGCAATTTTTCGTCACCGGTTTTGCCATTGGAACTTTGGCCTGCGCCTTCTGCAAAACTTATGAATCCCTATTGCTGGCGCGATTTTTCACTGGGTATTTTGGCGGGGTTTTAGGCTCGCTGACTTTATCCGTGGTCGGCGATAATTTTGCTTACGAAAAACGTGGCACCGCCATGGGAATAGTGATGGGAGCATTCTCGATTGCATCCATCCTTGGAGTCCCCGTCAGCCTTGCACTGGCCAGCCATTTCAGCTGGCACACTCCATTTGTGATTTTGGGAATTCTGGCTTTTTTAATGCTGGTCTTGGTCACACTTTTAGTGCCGCCCTTGGTTCGCCATATGGAACATCAAGGAAGTCGCCCCAATCCCCTGCGCGTGCTGGGCAGAATTTTAACTAATCGGTACCAAGTGACTGCTTTGATTTTTTTATTTTGTTTAATCTTAGGACAATTTTCCATCATTCCTTTTTTATCGCAAAGTTTGGTTTCCAACGTCGGTCTGCCAGAAAATCAACTGTCCATTATTTATTTTGTCGGCGGAATTTGTTCGCTGTTTGCAACCCCCAGCTGGGGCCGATTATCCGATCGCTTTGGTAAACGCACAATTTTTCTAACCTCGGCCATGAGCTCGATCCCCGCCATTTTACTGGTCACACACCTTGTTCCAATTCCGCTGGCTTATTTACTTGTCTGCGTCAGCTTTTTCTTTATTTCCATCAGCGGGCGAATGGTCCCGGCACTGGCAATGGTTTCCGCAACTGTGCACGCAGAAACCCGCGGCAGTTTTCTAAGCGTCGCAAGTTCTGCCCAACAATTATCCGCGGCCCTTGCCGCCTATATCGCTGGCAGAATCGTCGTTCGCGACGACAGCACAGGACAACTGATCAACTACGGCCACGTCGGTTATGTCGCAGCAATTTTCACAGTCATCGCTGTCGGTTTAGTTTTTTATCTGAAAGGCCCCGAGGGCCAAGATATTACTTAAACAGCGAAAGTTTATATTGCAATGTCGGATAATTTTTAAAGCGCGACAATCGGATTTTTTTACGATCAATCATACCTTGTATATTCGGTTTATTGACACGAATATACAGGGTCTTTTTTTATCGATAGGCGGCATAACAGTGACTTTATCAGCAATAGGCAACCGGTCATCTGCAATACCTCATTAACAAAACCTAGCCAATTGGCGATGAACCTAAAATCTGGTCTGACGTGTCTATTTGATGAGTCGTAATATGGGGTCTTGGGGGAAGATATGCCAGGATGTAGATTTTTTTTAGCATTACTTCTTATCGCACCATTGGCGCTGGCTGAGCCGGCTGTGAAAAACACTGCGATTTTTAAAAAAGCTCTCGACGAATCTGAATTCCAAAAAGAATTCACAAAGCTTGCTCAGAAATTACTTTCGGCAAAAGGAATTGGTGCGCTTGCCTACACTCAAATGACAGTATGGGTAAGTGCGGCTGCTCAGACCTGTGATGATTATAAAAGCAGCCTTCTTAAACAGGGAAAACCACAAGATGAAACTTTGGTTGAATATAAACTTTGTCTTGTCAAAGCTGAGGAATTTCTTAACTCGCAACCCGAACCTACTGCATTTAGCATTTGTGAAATTTATAAAGAAAATGAACCCAAGGATAAATGCGTTCGGAAACTGGTTGATATTACGAAAAAATTTAATCAGTTAGTTGGAAATTATCAAATCGATGCACGCCAATCAAATTCGGGAATGCCCACAGTAAGAAACGCAGTTGAACAAAAATACATTGCCGAATTTGGCAATTTGGCTCAATCAATTATCGGGCAACCTTAAACATAATTCAGTTTAAAATATAAATATAGGCACAAGATTTCCCCGCTTAGGAAATCGTGTGAACAAACATGGAATTTGTTTTAGATCCTGCCGCTATTGGTTGCCCCAAAGTTATGATTACTCGGTCGCCGGTTTTTGCGAAACTTAATTTGGTCAGCAATTCATCGACTTGAATAAGAACATCGCGGATGGCTTTGTAAGGTTCGATTTTCAAAGTTTGTATTCCCCACACCAACGCGAGTCGATTCAATGTATCCATCTGATGGGTGATGGAAATAATTTGTGCCTTCGGCCTGAACCCTGAAATAATCTGCGAGGTTTTTCCTGTTGTGGTCAGGCAGACGATGGCGGTTGCGTTTAGTTTTAAGGCTGACAAACAAGCCGATGCTGCGATCGAGGCCGGGACACTTAGGAATTCGTTTTCCAATGATAATCGGTAATATTCTTCGCCATTTTGTTCGACCTCGACGATGATTTCGCTCATGGTGCGAATGCATTCTACGGGGTATTTTCCGCTGGCTGATTCTGCTGACAACATCAGTGCATCACTGCCATCCAAAATTGCGTTGGCAACATCCGTGATTTCGGCGCGTGTTGGTCTTGGTGAATCTACCATGGAATCCAGCATTTGCGTTGCCGTAATCACGGGCCTGCCGATTTGATTGCACAGGGAAATAATTTTTTTCTGCATTCCTGGCAGTCGGCTTTGCCCCACTTCTACGGCAAGATCACCGCGCGCCACCATCACAGCATCGCTCAGTCTGACGATTTCTTCCAGATGCTCGAGTGCTTCCATCATTTCTATTTTCGCTATGATTTTTGCCGCAGATCCTTTGGCATCGATTAATTCTCTTAATTTGCGAATATCTTTGCCCTGGCGAACAAAACTAAGCGCAACATAATCTACTTTTTGTTCCAAACCAAATTCTAAATCTTTAAAATCTTTTTCTGTCATGGGTTCGACCGGAAGTTTTTCACCAGGTAAGTTCATACCTTTGCGATCTTTTAAAATTCCGCCGTAAATAACTTTTGCTTTAACGGTTTTTCCGCTGACTTCGACAGCTTCTAATTCCAACAATCCATCGTCGAGCAAAATTTTGGTGCCTTTTTTACAGCACATGGGCAATTCAGCAAAATCGCTGGGAATTAATTCTGCCGTGCCAACAACAGGATCTGTCGTAAAGGTCACCACAGTTCCTTCGATCAGTTCGATAAAACCTTTTTCAAATTTACCCACACGAATTTTTGGGCCTTGCAGGTCCTGCAAAATCGCCACAGGAATTTTATGCTTAGCTGAAATTCGGCGAATCATCTGAATGGCATTGGCATGATCGCTGTGCGTGCCGTGGCTGAAGTTTAAACGAGCTACGTTTAATCCAGCCAATACTGCGCGCTCTAAAACTGCTTCGTTATAAGTGGCTGGACCAAGGGTGGCGACAATTTTTGCACGGCGGTTCCAAATCATTTTTTACCTAAACTTTTTTACCAAAATTCTGTCTGGCAGTTATATTTTTTAGTTCTTCTTCGTGACGCTGCTGAATTCTTTCCAACTGCTGATTGTGCTGTTCATCCAACTGCGCAATCTTGCCTTCATATTTTGCTTCGGTCGAACCCACTTGTTGCTTCAGGTTCATATCCCGCTGTTTGATGGTCTCTTTGGCTGCGATTTCTTTGGCTTTTACTTCTTTTTCAAATCGATCTTTCAGTTCGGCAAGCTTACTTTCATACATATTGATTGTCGACTGATGTTTCTGGTCAAAGCTTTTCTGAATTTTGCGAAATCGATCGTTCATTGAATTGATGCTGCGTGCCTGTTCTTCCTTTTGCTGTTCCAAAGTTTTCAGCAAGCGATCGTCATACTGATCTTTGACCACTTCCAAAGATCCCGTGTAAAATTCTTCGTTTTTATCTTGGCGGTCGTTGGCATTTTTCTCGATGCGCGCCATGCGATTTTCAGTGCCCAAATTCATTTGCTGCAATGAATTTTCATAGTTCTCGCGATTTTGAGCTTCAAATTCCTTATGCTGCACATTTTCCAAGGCAATTTCTTGTTTCAGATGTTTCTGAACTTGGCCTAAGGTTTTATCATTTTCTTTAATGATCTTGCCAACTCGTTGAGCATTGATTTCCATTAAATCTGTTTTTGTGCCTTCATTGCGGTCATCCAAATCCTGCCATTTATTTTGATAATCGCGGGTAAGCATTTGTTGCTTTTGTTCAGAATCACGGAAAGCATTTGCCTGATTGTTGGCAATTTCTTTTCTTAATGAACCAATTTCACGGGTTTTACTTTTTACCTGAGTTTCGACTCGGTCTTGCAGGTTTTCCCGCAATTCAATCATTTGATTTTCGCGATCCGAACCCATTTGGCCTAGCCGATCCTGATAGCGGTCACGCAAAATGTCTTTTTCATTTTTAACTTCGCCGCGCAAATGTTCGATTTGGTTATTGTGAAATCTTTCGTCTTCTTGACGTTCATTAAAACGACCTTCTGAACTGGCTTTTTCACCCATCCGCTTTTGGCTGCGTAGATCTTCCACTTCATTTTGATAATGATGCTTCATCTGTTCATGATTAGCAGCTGTTTCGGCCTGTAAATCATCCTTGGATTTTTGCAGCTGGTCCAATTGTTTTTGATATTTTGTGCTGATTTTAGTTCGGTTATCGTCCAGGCCTTCCTGCATTCGTTTGTGGTTGTCCGCAATGTCTTGGCTGAAATTTTCCGAAGATTTTTTTAATTCATTGGCATATTTACCTGAAAAATATTCCTTTTGCTGATCGGAAACTTGTTTTTGTTTTTGCAAAGTTCCTTCGTAAGCACTTTCAATTTCTTTTTTCTGACTGGAATGGTCTTCCATCTTATGGCGGATTTGGTCTTGATAAACTTTTCTGACTTCATCAATTTTTTCTTGGTTATTGCGGTCCCGATCGCTTAGCGTATTTCGGCTGCCTTCGCGCAAACCCTCGATGCGATTTTCATATTCGTGGGTGATCGAATTAATTTCTTCGTCGTGTTTTTTTTGCAGACGTTTAATTTCATCATTTTTGCGTTTGGCCACCTGATTTTCGCGTTCATTGGATTCGTCGCGAACTTGGCGCACGCGTTCGTCATAGTTTTTTCGCTCGGTTGCTGATACTGCCATAAGGGGTTCTCCTTGACAGTATTAAGATAACATTTTGTTGACAGAAATTAACGATCGAAAACGGTTTGCCAATACCAAAGTTTGAGTGCTTTGTGTTTTTCCTCGGCCTGCCTTGATCTTTGTCGAGCTTCGGCCTCTTGTTGCTGACGAATAGAAAAAATTAAATCCGCAGAGTTTTGGAAAGAACTGGCAATAGATCTGGTTACAGTTAGCTTATTGTCGCCGGAAATTTTCAAATAATCTTTGGCTTGCTTCATCTTGATGACTTTGCTGCGAACAGCTTCGCCAATCCAACTGACTGAATCGGTGGGCTCTAGAACTCCACCCAGATTAAAATTTTCTCGGGTCAGAGGACCGATCCAAGTTTGCATTCCAGGCAAAACTTCGATTTCGCTGTTGTCCCTGGGATGAATCAGCAAAGTCCCGGACCAGACAACAAATTGAATTTCATCATTTTTTTTTCTTAACCAGATTTCGCCGTCATAAGAAAACTCTCCGTAGACAAATTTTTGTGTTTTTTTTTCTAAGTGTTTTTGTTTTAACTGAATAATTTTTGCATCGGGCAACAACAAGGGCTCATTCGTTGCTGCTTGAACGCTTAGATCTACTTGGGATGCAAAAATAAATAAAATAATGCGCACGAATGCAAATCTCACTGGATCGTCTTTCTAATTTGTGCGGCATAATCTTTCAGGTCCGTAAATTGGCGAAAATCAGATTCTAAAATTGACAGCATTTCACTGGCCTCTTTGGTCTTTTTTTCCTGCAATAAATTTTGCGTTAAACGAACAATCAGCAATCCGGTCCAATAACTTTCAGGAAAATGTTCCAGCTGAGAATTAAAAACTAAATAAAAATCTCGAGTTTTTCCCAACTGCAAATAAGCTTCCGCCAACATAAATTGCGCCTGCGTGATATCGCCCGAAGTCGGAAATCTATTTTTGAAATCTTCTAGTTTTTGTGCGGCAACGGTCCAATTTTGTTTTTCAAATTCTGCGGAGGATTGTTTAAATAAAATTTGCGCACTTAGCGGGCCAATCGATGCCGGCAATCTGGTTGACAGTGCCACTTCAGATAAATTTTTCTGAGCCAAAACTTCCGGCCTTACTTCGGGCACAAGCTGCGCAAAATTTTGCACGGATTCCTGATAACGGTATTCGGCCAACAAGCGTTTTTGTTTTTCCGCATTCAACTGCTGATGCAATTGCGCAATGGGAACTTGCATTTCCAAATGATCAAAATACCTTTGTGCTGAATTAAAAAAGAAAATCGCACCCAGCCCGATGACCAAACAAAACAAACTGATCGAACTGGTTTTTAACGGCACTTTGCCCATGCAGTTTTATCGGAAATTTTTGGGATTTCTCGAGTCAAAAGGGGATTTTACTGGTCCAACGTCCTAGTCCTTAATTTTTAATTTTACTAAAAAGCTGGTCTAGCATTCCCACATACTGATCCATAATTTTTTTAACAATTTTTTTTGCCATTTCTTCTTTATAAGCATAGGAAGTCAAATTTCGATCGTGAATTAAACCAATCCACAAAGGATCATCGGTATTTGCAACCCAATTGGATTGAATGGCGAACATATAGGCCTGTTTCGGGCTAGCAATACTAACCCCTTGATCGCCAGCTTTTTTCTGAATTGCTTTCCAAGAAATTTCATAAGTAAACTCAAATGCCTGAATAATTCCAGCTCGATCACGATTATTATTGATTGGCATTTCACAAAATAGCTTCAATTGCTTAAGTGCATTTCCGAATTTTCCAGCAACCGCCTTAAACTCAATATTCATTTACATCGCCTCGGGTGCGGGAATATTCAAAATCTCGAGACCGCGTTTTAAAACGACGGCTGTGACCGAGACCAGCCAGGCCAAATCTGTTTCGTTGCTGGAACCGACAATGCGGTTTTCATGATAAAATCGGCCGAAGGCTTTTGCCAGCTGCAGTAGATATTGTGCCAAAACATTCGGGCGCAGTTGCTTCCAGGATTGCAACACTGCTTCATCAAACAAGATCAGTTTAAGAATTAGCTGTTGAGCTTCTTGCGAATTTAAAACGGAACTGAGTGCCGCTGGTTTTTTATAATTAGAAAGTTTTTTTAAAACCCCTAAACAACGAACATAACTGTATTGAACGAAGGGACCGCTGTCGCCATTGAAATCACAAACTGTTTCCCAATTGAAATCGACATTTTTTACTCGGTCTGTCAGTAAATCATTGAAAATCAAAGCGCCAATGCCGATATCCAAAGCTGCTTGATTTTTATTTTCTAAATCTGGATTTTTTTGTTCGATGATTTCTAAAACTTTTTGATGTGCTTGGGTCAAAATATCTTCAAATAAAATCACTTTGCCTTCGCGGGTCGACATTTTTCCTTCGGGGAAACGATACAGTCCGAAACCAATATGATGGCATTGTTTGGCCCAATCATAGCCCATCATTTCTAAAACTCGAAAGACCTGTTTGAAATGCAAAGCCTGTTCTTGCCCCACCACATACAACAGCATATCGCCTTTTTGTTCGTCATGGCGGTAAACGGCTGCGGCTAAATCACGGCTGGCGTAAATGGATCCGCCGTCTGCTTTGGCAATCAGACAGGGCGGAATTTTTTCTTTTTCTGGAAAAAAAACTACTTGAGCCCCATCGCTTTCTTGCAAAAGATTTTGGTCGCGCAATTTTTGCACCACAATGGGAATGCGGGAATTGTAAAAAGACTCGCCGATAACGGCATCATGTTTGATTTTTAGAATATCAAACAGTCTTTGATATTCGCGCATGGAAACTTCGACAATTTTTTTCCATATTGCCGTAATTCCAGGATCGCCTTTTTCCAAACGAATAAATGTTTGGGCTGCGCCCAAATCCAACTGTGGATCTTTTTTGGCTTCGTCATGGAACTTAACGTAAATTTTTAATAAGGAATCGATATTTAAATTATTCAAATCCACATCCTGGGGCCACGTTTGAATGGCCAGCGCTAATTTTCCAAACTGCGTTCCCCAGTCGCCCAAATGATTGACCGAAATAGTTTCATAACCCACCGCCTGGGCCAAATACACAATCGCTTGGCCGATCACGGCTGTGCGAAAGTGCCCGATGTGCATGGGCTTTGCCACATTGGGTGATACCAGATCAATCACGACTTTTTTGCCACTGCCAATGGATGAAACAACTTTTGATTTTTCTAATTTTCCGGATTCCACAAATAAAAAATCCTGTAACATCGCGGCATCTAAAGTTAAATTTAAAAATCCAGCCAAGGCTTCTGCTTGGCGAATGAACCCGGTGTTTTTTTGCAGAACCTGGGACCACTGTTCAGCTAAAGTTTTTGGATTGCTGGAAAATAAGGGGGCCAACTGAAACAACGGCACTGCCAATTGTCCGTGACCTTCACCGCGTGGAATTTCAATCAACTGCGAAATCTTCAGCTGCAGATCGGCAACTGGAATTTTACAAATAGTTAAATCTGGTAATGCCGCAACGATTTCTTGGGCGATTTTTTGTTTTAGTTCTGCAAACATAAATCAGAATCTATCGTTTTTACTTTGAAATGGTAAGGGAAATCGATCCATGCTGCCAATGGCGCTGCGATAAAGCTGATTGAACTTTTGATCCTGCAATCCTGTCTTAAGCCATGCACTGACCTTCTGGGGTTTAATTTTTTTACGACGAAACCCATAATAGATTCTTTCCCCCAACATCCCACCCAATAATTGCGAGGCTAGTAAAATGGATTTTCTGGAGTTTTTGCCTAAGCTTAAATTTCTGCCCGTCTTTTCCCTTAATTTCTGCCTTAATGCCAATTGTAAAGCCTGTCTGGCAGTTCCATCTTTTTTAATTTTCTTCAAACTGCTTAACAAATTTAGGATGTCCTGAAAGGTTTCCGTATTTCGCTTAGGGTTAACCAATTTTGAACCAAAATAAGCCCAGGCTTCGATCCAAATTAGTTTTTGAAAATCTTTGGGCAACTGAAAATGAATTTCGGATCCCAGTCCCGATTGCGCATGCACATATTGAAAAGCAAGGGCAGCCGCATGATTGATATTGTCTAGAGCCAAATAACCCCAGCCCTCTTTCGATAAATAAAAAGATCTTTGTTGCTGCAGCAACAACTGAACCCATTGCCTTCGGTGCAGCGGTCGTATTTCACGAATGCGGTCCCACAACAAATGATCATTGATAGAATACACCGACAGCTGATTTAAATTCACTTTTAATTTCAATTCCTTGGCAATCCATAAGACATACTGACCAACATGATCGGTCAGATCTTTGTGATCCGTTACTTTCCAGTCCCAATTATTATTTAAATTTTGCTGATTTAAAAAATTTAAATAATCCTGCCACTTAATCCACGGGGCCAAAGTTAA
>JBBQHD010000069.1:0-14537 GCA_038323665.1 Bdellovibrionales bacterium | reverse complement strand
TAGCAGCTGGAGGCCATGGATGGCCGTGTTTTTAAAAAAGCTCAGCTGCCCCTAATCTAAAATTTATTTTTTAATCTGAATATAATTTAAAACACTTAACTCAAAAGGGCCTTACAAAGGCTTGGCCGGTTCTTTCTTTTTCTTTTCGATCATCAGATCGTCCAAAGTAAATCCCGATAAAGCGTGGACTTGTTTAGAAAACCAACGCAGGAAAAAAATCAGAAAAATCATCAGCGGAATCATCAATCCAACGATCGACCATTGGGTCATCGTTCCCAATTGCGAATTCAACATTTCGCTGCGGGCCTCGGAAGTCAGTGCCGAATCAATGGGTGTAAAAATAAAAAAACCCATCAGCCAATTGACAAACCCGCTGACGAAAAAAGATCCAGCAAAATAGCGATTCGATTTGGTCAGCAGGACAGCAAATTCAGCACTGCGATTTTGCTGCGCCAAAGCTTCGTTCAGCTTATTAAAATTAAATACAGATGGGTTTAATAACATCGCGGTCAAAATATTTTTTTCAGTGTGTGCAGTGAAATAAGCCAGTAATCCCAAGATAACGGGCAGGACGGCTTCTTTGAGTGCAAACCAGTGGCCGGTAATTTGCGCCACCGCAAAAAATCCTGACAGCAATACGTTGCAGATGCCAAGACCAGCGATCAAACTTAATTTTTTTTCGCGCACGCGCTCGATCGCACCATCCGCCAATGGGAACATCAGTGCAATCCACAGAGCGTGCGTTGGTCCACCCAAATAGGGTGCGCCTTTTTGTAAGATAATCGATGGCAAAATAACACTAAGAAATAAACTTAAAATCGGATTTCTGCGCATGCGCCATTATGCCTATTCGCCCAAGATTTCTTCAAGTAAAAATTGGGTTTTCGGTTGAATTAATTTAAGGTCATAATACTGACCAATAAGATTAAAAACTTCCTGAATTCGACTCAGCTTTAGGTGCTTAATCAGGAATTCAATGTCAGTTTCGTCCTTGGTTCCAATTCGTGCAGCTAAGCATTTCATGGCCAGCATATATCTGGCCGAAGGACAGTAGATTTTCAAAAATGACAAATTCAAAACTTCGATCTGTTCTAATTTATCATTGATGTAAGCTTTGGCGGAATCATTCAGCCAATCTTCGGGAAGGCCCTGCTGGGCGGCAACTTTTTTTGCCATTTCGTAAACCTTCATCTTGGGATGAAAAATCGCGTCGACATCTTTGGTTTGTTCGCGAGCGTTAAAGACCAAACACATAACAGCCCCACCGACGATACAGATTTCAGCCTTACATTTTTCTTTGCTAAGCTCTGCATTGAGTTTTTTAAATGCGGATAAAATTTCATTCTTAGTCATAGTTTTACTTTCTGTGTAAAAAATCTTCACCAACAAAAATATTGTTTCTTTTAAAAAAAATAGGGCTATCCATCAAACTTATGGCGCGCAGATTTTTAAATTTCGAGATAAACCATGGCTCGGTTAACTCTAGATTTAATTGGGCCCAATCCGGAGGTTTGATATTAAGCTGATCGCAAAGTTGCATGACGATAGCGCAGATCAATGCCAAAGATTGAATATCGATTCCATCCACAGGTCGCTCTTGGATCAGCAGCTCGCTTTGTGTCGCCAGTAGTGAATCGACAAAATCAAAATAGGCAATGCGCCAATCTTCGCCCCGATAAACACGCTGTGTTGCCTGATGGGCACTGGTGCGTCCGCGCAAAGATTTTGTTTCCAGGATTTGCAGCGCCGTGCTGATTTTCTCAAAATTTTCCAGCGAGTATTCCCTTTGTCGGCCCACGTAACGAGACAGCGTGCTTTTGTTAAGACCAGCAAGGGCTGCGACTTTGCTGATGCCGTATTTTTTAATTTTAAGGTTCAAATTTTTAACTTTATCCATATCAAAAAGCTTACTCTGCGCGTTGCCAATTGGCAACATAAAACCAAATTGGATATCAATATGGGGCGGTCCTAGACAAAGTATGGGTCGGGCGGTAGAAGAACCCATGCCAGAACTTCCCGAGGTCGAAAATGTTGTGCGTGGCTTGCAAAAAACTCTTTCAAGCGGAGATGAACTTCTGGGCAGCAAACGCCTAAGCTTAAAAATCCGCTGGCCACTTGAGTTAATTCCCTGGCAGCAAATAGAAACACAAAAGCTGCAGAAAATTCATCGTCGCGCTAAATATATTTTATTTGAGTTTGAGTCGGGAATTCTGGTTTCCCATTTGGGAATGACCGGCAGTTGGCGTTTTGGCTCAGCCTGCGATTTTAAAAAACATGATCATTTAATTTTGCATTTTAAAAATAAACCAAATCTTATTTATAATGATCCTCGTAAATTTGGTTTTGTTGAATGGATTGCCGCTGGGGCGGCCTCGCGCATGGATCTGCTGGGGCCCGAGCCTTTTGATAAAAATATTTTCGCCATATTCAGCCAGAAATTGAACAACACTTCCGTCGATATCAAAACAGCGCTGATGAATCCAACAATCATTGGTGGAGTCGGGAATATTTACGCCTGCGAAGCTTTGTTTCAGGCTAAAATTTCTGCGTTCAAGAAATCCAATTTGCTGAAGCCTAAGCAAATTGGAATTTTACTGAAAAAACTGCAGAAGATTTTGAAAACGGCCATTCGCTCGGGCGGATCGTCGATTCGCGACTATACGAAGGTCGATGGTAAAAAGGGCAATTATCAAAAGCAGATGTTTGTCTATGGTCGCGAAAAACAAAATTGTCGGATTTGCGATACGGTCATTCGCCGCAAGATTCAAAATGGACGCAGCACTTTTTTTTGCCCATCCTGCCAAAAAAAATAAAGTTTGTGTCGGCCCAGAAACTGTTACTAAACTGATTTCGTGGGGGTCTTAAATGACTTTTAATTTTTGCAAATCACTTAAAAGCACTTTAATTTTTTCTTTGCTGCTGGTTCTGTCGTTAACGGCATTTACTTGTTCAAAAAAAACTCCAGTGCCTGACGAACCTTCAGTGACTGAAACGCAAAATGCTCTGGATGTCGATCAGGAACAAATGGGCGCAGCTTCGGAACCAGTTCCTGACTTGCCAAACACCGACGAAAGACCGAAATGAATTGCACTTTTGTGGGCTTTCCCTCACTTTGAAAGTCTGACCTAAATAAATTTAACGACGAGGTGATTCAGTGGAAGGTTTGATGAACTTGCATGGGATTTTTCTGGCATATTTGCCTTGGTCAATTCTGACCGCAATCGCTGTGATTTTAGCCTTGGGATTTTTTGGATCGCCCCTGTTCATCTGGACTTTGGGAATCGTGGCAATTATGTGGGGCTTTGCTGTCCCGCAAGCTTTGGTGCTGGTGACTTTTTTGGTCTGTGTGTTTTTCCTGATCACTCCACTGCGAGCGCAAATTGCTTCACGCGCCGTGATGGCTTTGTTTAAAAAGTTTCAATTTATTCCAAAAATTTCTGAAACCGAACGAACTGCCTTGGATGCGGGTGTGGTTTGGGTGGAAAAAGATTTATTTTCGGGATCGCCTGATTTTAAAAAATTGATGAGCGAGCCTTATCCCGATCTGACGGCCGAAGAGAAAGCCTTTATGGAAGGACCTGTCGATGAATTGTGTCGCATGGTCAATCCTTGGAAGGTTTGGCGGGAACGCGAACTGCCCAAAGAAGCTTGGGATTTCATTAAACAAAAAGGTTTCTTAGGAATGATCATTCCCAAGGAATACGGCGGTTTGGGATTTTCAGCTTTGGCGCATTCAGAAGTTATCGCAAAACTTTCTTCGCGCAGTATTGCAGCCACTATTACGGTCATGGTGCCCAACTCTTTGGGGCCTGCAGAACTGTTGATTCATTACGGAACCGAAGAACAAAAAAAATATTATTTGCCACGCCTTGCGCGCGGCGAAGAACTTCCCTGTTTCGGTTTGACCGAACCTCTTGCGGGATCCGATGCGGGGTCGATCACTTCTTCAGGGGTTTTATTTCGCGGCCAAGACCAAAAAGTTTATTTACGTCTGAACTGGAACAAGCGTTGGATTACCTTAGCCTCTGTTTCCACTGTTGTGGGTTTAGCCTTTCGTTTGCGCGATCCAGATAATTTATTGGGACGCGGGGAAGACCTGGGAATCACTTGCGCCTTAATTCCAGCAAATACTCCGGGCGTAGTTTTAGGTCGACGTCATGATCCTTTGACCATTCCATTTCATAACTGCCCAACCCAAGGAAAAGATGTGGTTGTTCCGTTAGATGCCGTTGTGGGTGGTGCCAACGGTTGTGGTTTGGGTTGGAAAATGTTGATGGAATGTTTGTCTGCGGGCCGAGGAATTTCTTTGCCAGCACAAGCAACCGGTAGTGCAAAATTAATTTATCGAACCGTCAGTGCCCATGCGTTGGTCAGAAAACAATTTGGTGTTTCCATTGGACGTTTCGAGGGCGTGGAAGAACCCATGGCAAGAATTGGCGCAACAACTTACGCGCTGGAAGCCATGAGAAAATACACTTTGGGCGCGCTGGATAAAGGTTTGAAACCCCCAGTTGTTACTGCGATTCAAAAATACTACTCGACCGAATTTGGTCGCCGCGTGATCAATGATGGAATGGACGTGATGGGTGGGGCAGGAATTTCTTTGGGCCCACGAAATTTATTGGCAGAAATTTATGTTGCAACTCCGATTGGAATTACAGTCGAAGGTGCAAATATTATGACTCGAACTTTGATTTTATTTGGGCAAGGTGCCCTGCGCGCGCATCCTTATGCCTATGCTGAAGTGAAAGCATTGGAAGCCGGCAATACTGCCGATTTCGACAAAGCCTTCTTCGGTCATATCGGTCACGTTGTGAAAAATTTGTGTCGCAGTATTGTGTTAAGTCTTTCTCGCGGATATTTTTCTAGAACTCCGGATTGTCATTCGCAAATGAAAGTTTATTTTCGTAGATTGAATTGGACCAGCGCAACTTTTGCAATTTTAGCAGACATTGCCATGGGAACTTTGGGTGGAAATTTAAAACTGCGGGAAAAAATCACCGGCCGTTTTGCCGATATTTTGTCTTATATGTATATTTCCACTGCGGTGCTGCGACGTTTTGAATCCGAAGGCCGCAAAAAAGAAGATCTGGCCTTCGTCCATTATTTCTTGAAATATTGCATGTCGGAAATTCAAAAAGGCTTTGATGGTCTGTTCGACAATTTAAAAATTCCAGGTTTAAGATGGTTTTTCAAAGGTTGGCTGGGGGCTTGGTCGCGCATTAATTCCATTGGCTCGCAAGCATCGGATGGTTGGTCACATGGAATTTCAACCATGATGTTGACCAATATGGAACAGCGGGATCGTCTGACCCATGGAATTTATATTCCCGATGTCAGTTTACGAAACCAAGAACAAACGGCGCGTTTGGATTACGCGATGATGATTGTGGGCAAGGCCGATTCCATCGACGCCAAAATTCGTTCTGCGGTAAAAAAAGGATTAGTGCCTAAGAAAAAATATCCAGAACTTGCGTTGGAAGCACGCAAAGCCAATATCATCACCGAAGATGAATTGCGCAGTCTGCAAGAAGCCGAACAAGTTCGTTACGATGCAGTCTTGGTGGATGATTTCTCGGAAGATCAATACCATTTACGAGGCAAAGAAACGATTTCCTCAATGGCTAGCAGCGCGGCTATTCGTTAGTTCTTGAATTAGGGTGTCACGCACCACCACCACTTTGATTTGACCAGGGTAATTGCACTGGTCTTCGATTTGGTGGGCGATTTTTTTCGATAATTCCAAAGCTTTTAAATCATCAACCTGCCTGGAATTAACATAGACTCGGCATTCACGGCCGCCACTTAAGACGATGCAATCCGTAACGCCTTCGAAACTGCGCGCGATTTCTTGGAACTCAGAAATTTTCTGAGTATAGGATTGCGCGGTCGAGCGACGTGCGCCGGGTCTTGCCCCCGAAACTGCGTCGGCTGCGATTACTAAAAAGGCGGTATCAGAATTGGGTTGTTCGTCAAAGTGATGGGCCCGTACGTTGTGCACAACGTCTACGTGTTCACCGCGTGCGCCAATAAAGTTTGCGCCAATGACAGCGTGGCCGCCTTCCATTGCATGATCCATGGATTTGCCAATATCATGCAACATTCCGCTGCGTCGGGCTTGGGCGATTTCGCCGCGCACTTCGGCGGCTAATAATCCGCACAGCCAGCCGACTTCTCCGCAATGAAAATATTGATTTTGCGTGAACGAATAACGGAAACGCAAACTGCCCATCATTTTTTTTATTTCAGGATGCATATTGGTCAATTTCATTTCACGCGCAATCGCGTCGCCATCTTCGCGGATTTGTTTGAACAAATCCTGCTGTTGTTGTTCGGCGTGGCGTTTGATCAATTCCGGGGTCAGTCTTTTATTTAAACCCAAAACTTTTTCCAAAGTTCTGCGCGTCAATTCGCGGCGAACGGGATCAAATCCTGCAATGCCGATTTGTTCCGAGCCTTCTTCGATGATGATGTCGCAACCGCAGGCATCTTGAATGGCCTGAATGTTGGCGCCTTTTTCATCGCACAGATTTAATTTGTCATTGGGGTTTTCAAAATAAACTCCGCCAATGCCGCGTTCGGGGCAATACGGGCGGGCAAAGCGATTTAAAATTCGGTCCAGAATCTGTTTGGCTTTGCTTTCCGAACTTTCGTTGAACATTTCGGTGACTTCTTCCAGCCAGTTCCGCATGCGGTCTTGCAATTGCTTTTCTTGGCCCTGAATAATTTCTTCCACAATGGTGGGTTTAGATAAAGTGGTCTTTTCGATTAATTTATCGATAAAAGAATTTTCATTTTCTAGGATTTTATTTTTCAAAGAATCAACGCTTTGGCTGTGACTGCGGACGCGCTGTTCTTCTTTTTCCAAAACTTCTTTTTGATTGCGAAATTTGGCATCGATCGACTGAGTTTGCGAATTTAATTTCTGCAGTTTTTGTTTGATGATGTCTTCTTGGTCTTCGATGCGTTCCTCAAAGCCAGTCAGTTCTTTTTCTGATTTGGCCCAGGCTTCGACTTCGATATCTTGGATTTTTTGCGTGCGTTCCATTTCCTCGAGTTCAAACTGATCTTGTGCTTCGCGAACAAGGTCAGCGGCCTCTTCATTGGTGCGCTTGATAAATTGATAGCGAAATACCTGCCACAGGATCAAACCCAGAACTACGCCAACCACAGAGCTAATCGAGAAGAATAAAATCATGGCCCAAGCTAACATGGAGGTCTAGGAAAGGATAGCCACAAGGCGCTGGACCATTAGATGTTTGTCCAGAATCACTGGGTTTCATTCATTCCTTACGGTATTCGACCGAAATTCATAATGAGATGAAATTAGCCACCGAACATAGCATTCCTTTCAAATCTCATTTGTTTCCAAAATATAAAATTTTGGGCACGCCGTGGTATTCCGAATGGGTCACTAAAGAATCGGAAAACCTATCGAGCAATTTATTTTGGATATCGTTTTGGGGTATTATTATCCATGTGATGCATTTTTTTTTCGTGGATATGCCAGCTGGGAAAATTCCTGTCGATTTATGGATCAAATACCGCTTTGGAATCGCTGGATTTTGTTTAATCTCTGCTATTTATTATCACAAAGTTAAATCCACTAATCTCACGACCTATCGATTTCTGGCGTTCTCGGTCCTAACCGCTTGTTGTTATTTTCAAGGTCAAACCATTTTATGGTGGCCTGGTACGCCCTTTTTCTTTTCGTTCATTCTTGCTTTCTTGGGCGTCATTGCTCTGCGACTTAGTTTGCCGGTGGCTGTATTATTTAATGTGTTTTGGGCGGGCATTCAAATTCCGCCGATGGTTGCGACTAATGTTCCTAATCACTTAATAGTTAGTTACCTTATGGTGGGCATTTTCGTCTCGATATTGTCTAGGCTGACTTATGCTCGAGAGATCAAATACTTTATCCGCGAAAAAGAATACACGGATATGCAAAGAAAAAACATCGAACTAACTTTAGAGTTTTCAAATCAAATTCAAGCTTTTCTGCCGAAAGAAATTGTGAAACGGATCAACCGCCAGATGACGGAAAAAAAAATGTCTGTGGTTCAGTCGATTGACGAAATTTTGCGTCCCCGAACTATTCCTATTGCTTGTCTTTATTCGGACATTAGAAATTACACTTCAAAATCTAAAGACTTAAATTTTATCCGCGAAAGTGCCATCGCTGAAATAAAACAACTGAACAATCCGATTGAGGAAATGGGCGGAATACCAAGAAAAATTGGAGATTTACTTTTTGCCTATTTCGATTCAAAATCAAAAGAGCTAAACGTGGTGCGTTCGCTGATCGCTGCTATGGAAGTTTTAGAGATTAATCAAAATCTAAATCAGCTCAAATCGGAAACTTCTAAAATCATTCGTAAGGTCATCATTACTTCAGGCGATGCCGTCTGTGGTAATCTTGGATCCCATGATTCTGGGGTCGAGATCACAGCATTGGGCAGTCCCGTGAACCTTGCGGCGAGAATTGATGAACTGACTAAGAATCCGTTTTTCAAGGAAATTCTTGGTGCGCAAAACGTCATTCTTTCAAGTGAAACTTGGCACGCCATTCAACCAATGTTGGCAAACGTTACAATGAAAATAATTCGCTTATCAGATTACAACGTTATCATCAGAGACTTCGAAAGTGAAAAGGAAATTGTTTTGATTGAAGCATCCGTGGCGATGCAAAAAACTATTTTGATTGCATTTCAAAAACGTTTTCAAAAAAATAATGAGATAGAGGTCGCGGCATGAGCAAAGAAATTCAAGAAGCAAAACTACAATTAGCGAACATCGGCAATGACGATTTTTTCCATGGCCCTTTCACTCCGGCAGACATTCGCGAAGGAGAGCCATATCGATGCACTTTAAAATTTTTAGATCAACTCATAGATTGTTCGATCTGGAAATTAAGTCCTTTGGCAATCGAACTAGTTATTTCTGAAGATATCAAGAATTTGGAAATTGGTGGTAAGGTGGATATCGATATTAACCTGGGCAAACAAATTTCCAAATACCGCGGCCTACTTTTAAGTAAAGAAAATTTTGAACATGGCCGCCGCATTATTGGGATCCGCTTGTTCGAAAGCCAACCCGAGCGCACTAGTGATGTCAGCCGACGCAACGAAAAAAGATGGACCTGCAGCAGTGAGTTTGTGCCCACTGGTGTTTCGGTTAACCCGTTTAAGTTTAATGATTTCATTTATTTCCGGATCAAAGATATCTCTAGCGGTGGCTTGATGTTGGCGACCAGTTTGCGAAATAAATTTATCTTAAAAGGACTTCGATTTGAGTGCACATTTAATTTTCCGACCGTGGGTCAGGCACATGTTAAATTCGAAGTAAACAATGTGCGTTTGATTAACGAAAATGGCAAGGACTCCCTGGGGATTGGGGTGGTGTTGGTCAAAGATTATCAGTCTCGTTTTAACGAACTTTGTGCGCAATACCTTTTACAATACAGCAATGTTTCTAGTTTGACAGAGTTCAAAGAAAATAATTTTTCCAAACCTCAGGTCACTCGCGCCATTCAATTCCGCTATGTAAAATCGCTGCAAGATTACGAAGATGTTTTAAAGTTAAGAAAAGTTGCCTACGTGCTTGAAGGAAAGGCACGTCCTGATTGTGAACTCAAAGATATGATCACGCCTTATGATTCCAATGCTCGAATTGTTATGGGGTTTTTTAAGGATCAACTTGTGGTAAGCGGCGCGGTTATTTTTCACAGCAAAGAAACTTTAACAGAACAGGAAGAATTTTTTGCATGGCCAGATACTTTTCCATCAAAAGAAAAGCTTATCGAAGTCAACCGTGCTTGCACTCACCCTGATTTTCGCGGGGCACAACTGTTGATCGAGATGTATAAATTTATCACTGTTTTTATCATGCAGGCAGCACGCGAAGACGTGATCCTTTGTGCGGACGATAACCTAACGCCGCTTTACAAAAAACTTGGATTTGTTGACACAGGAATGCGTTACTCGCACGCGAGTCTTGGAAATATCCCCCACAACATATTGCTGGGAAAAATATTTGAAGGCGCGACCGGCAAGCGAGTCGGTCCGATTACGTGGAATATTGTATATGGCGACATTATTTCGTATCTGAAACAATACGATCAACTTCCCTCAGACCCTTGGATGGAAACACGAATTGCATTTTATCGATTGTTTCGTCCGATTGCGAATTATATGTTGAAAAGAAAATTAACTAAATCCAATCATCAACAAAGGAAACTTAATGATTCCGCGGATCGAAAATCTGCCATTGAATCTCAAGCCAGTTGATGACCTTTGGGATCAGCTGACGGCCAATCAAAAAATTTATGCGAATGCATTTCGTAAGGGCCAGACTATACGCGAAACTGTCGAATCCGTTATGGCTGAAAATCGTTTGGTCTGTTTCCAAGAAATGTTTAGTTTACTTTTACTACTAGACAAAAAAAATTATATTGGGAATAAAAGTTTTAAATTGTTTTTTGATTATGTGCGAAATTATGAAAATCCCAATAAGAATAAAAAATGGGTAAGCATTCCAGCCTTTATGCAGTCCAATAATGCTGGTGCGATTTTGTCCAAGGATCCCTTTTTTCAGTCATTGCCGGTGCATATACAAACCTTGTTTATTCGCAATGCCCAAGTTGTTAATTTGGAACCCCAGACGGCGATTTGCAATCAAGGAAGATTTGAACGAGAATTGTTTTTCCTGATCGAAGGCGAAGTCGCACTTTATAAAAAGATCGACGACCGCAAACAATTGCTGGGA
Organism: Bdellovibrionales bacterium; assembly: GCA_038323665.1. Lineage (GTDB taxonomy): Bacteria > Bdellovibrionota > Bdellovibrionia > Bdellovibrionales > Bdellovibrionaceae > JBBQHD01. Next base: position 3,773 of record JBBQHD010000069.1, on the reverse strand, counting down.
TTATTAAAATCCGGCGCTGTGATCGGTGAGGTGGGTTTTTTCTTCGGGGAAAATCGAACCGTTGATGTAGTTGCAACACAAATGACCAAAGTGGTTCGAATTAAATATCACAAAGATTTTCATACAATTATGAACAAAGAATTTGCCCATCAGTTTCAAACTAGAATCCGTTTATTTCATGCTTTTGCAAGGTCGTCTTTTTTGTCGCATTTGCCGCCAGAATTATTAGAAGGATTATTTCGTCGGGGCCAGCCAAAAGAATTTAAGGAAAACCAAAAAATCTTTGCCCAAAATGACCAAGGCGATTCCTGTTTTTTTATTACCCAGGGGTCTGTGATTATTGAAAAAGACCAAAAGAAATTAAATGTTTTGGGTTCGGGCGAATTATTCGGCGAAATCGCCCTGCTATTTTCCGGTGGAGTCCGCACCGCAAGTGCTTTGGCACAAAAACAAACTTTGTGTTTCGAATTCAAAGCCAAAGATTTCTACGAAACATTGGCTGAAAATATTTTGGCAGCTTGCGAATTTGAACGTCTTGCCCACGAAAGGTTCAAGAAGATCTCGGCTTAGGACGCCCTTAATGCCGGAAGGTTCTACTTCAAAACTTTCTTAATATCCCAATGGAATTTCCAGAAATTGGTGATTTTGTCCAGGCCGTCGGTTTGCAAATGCAGAATAATTTTTCCGTCGCCCATTTGTTTTTCTGGCAGGAATTTCTTTTCAATCAAAGTGTTGAAATCATCGGGTTTGATTAAATAACCAAATTCTTTGACAGAATCGTTTTGCAAATCGGTCAGACTTACTTTTCGTCCACCTTTGGGTTCGGCGGGGAAACGCTCAGCGTATTTAAGTAAACCAGCTAAGGCGGGAATTTCTTCCGGCACAACATCGATGCGTTGACGTTCTTGTTTAAAGGTATGTTCGTTCGACCAATCAACGTATTCGAATAAAAAATCTGGTTTTAAATTGCTGATTTTCTTTTTACCTTCGCCAATGTCCTCGGTTTTTGTCATGCCAAAACCTTCTAATACAGCCAGCAAAGTATCCATTTTATTAGTTGGTTCTTGAAATACTTGAATAGTCGTATTGCGCAGACGGTTCGGTGGAACTACGACGGCATCGCCTTCTTTTTGTCCGTATTTAAGCGAAACGAAATTAAAGATGGACAATAATTTATTGATCACCATGACGGGGAATCTTTCTTTGTCATCTGATACAACTTCTAGTTGTTTAATTTTTTTATTGGCTTCGCGTAAATTATCATTCAGGTTGTTTAAAATTGCGCGCAGCCAGACGGGCATTTGCTCCAGTTGTTTTTCCAAAGATTCAAAGGGCAGACAGATTACTTCGGAATCTTTCAGTGCTTTGACATGGGCACTGCGGGGCTTGCGGTCGAACAAGGCCATTTCTCCGACCATGGCGCCGGGCTTTATTTCTGCTAACACAATTTCAGAAGTTCCTTTGGGTTTGGTCACGGCCAGCAATCCCGATTTTACGATGAACATTGCTTTTGGCTCTTCGCCTTCTTTGAAAAGGTAACCGTCTTTGGCAATTTTCTGGATGCTCTGAGCGCTCATGAAAATCTCATTTCCCTGCACTGTGGTGATACTTCTAAATACCCTTCGGTCGAAGCTTGGATTTTCTCAACGCTAAGTCCAGGAGCATATTCCAATAAAACAAAACCTTTGTCGGTGATATTAAAAACGCCAAAATCGCTGACGATTTGGTTCACGCATTTTTTGCCCGTCAGTGGCAAGGTGCAGGACTTTCGTAACTTAGAATTTCCATCGCGATCGGTGTGTTGCATGGCCACGATCACGCGTTTTGCGCCAGCGACAAGATCCATGGCGCCGCCCATGCCTTTGACCATTTTGCCCGGCACCATCCAATTGGCGATATTGCCCTGTTGATCGACTTCCATGGCGCCTAAAATAGTTAAATCAATATGGCCCCCACGAATCATGGCAAAAGAATCGGCTGAGCTAAAAAAACTGGCGCCCGGAACTGTGGTGATGGTTTGTTTGCCAGCATTAATTAAATCTGCGTCAATTTGATTTTCAAAGGGAAAAGGACCGACCCCAAGCAGGCCATTTTCACTTTGCAGCATCACGGATTTATCTGCGGAAATATAATTGGCGACCAAAGTTGGAATGCCGATGCCAAGATTGACGGTATTACCATCTTTGACTTCCAAAGCAATTCTTTGCGCGATTTGTTCTCGGGTTAACATAATTAATTTTTCCTTAAGGTTTTTTGTTCAATGCGTTTTTGATAATTCACGCCTTGAAAAATTCTTTGCACATAAACGCCTGGAGTGTGAATTTGATCGGGTTCCAAAGTTCCTACTTCAACTAATTCTTCCACTTCGGCGACGGTGATTTTCCCTGCAGTGGCTGCCATGGGATTAAAATTGCGCGCGGTTTTGCGAAAAACTAAATTGCCAAAGCGATCGCCTTTCCAGGCTTTGACCAAAGCAAAATCGCCGACAATGCCGCGTTCTAAAATATATTCGCGGCCGTCGAAAATTTTAATTTCCTTGCCTTCAGCAATCTGAGTTCCGACCCCGGTTGCGGTGTAAAATCCTGGAATCCCTGCGCCGCCTGCGCGCATGCGTTCGGCCAAGGTTCCTTGCGGGCAAAATTCAACTTCTAATTCTTTGTTTAAGTATAATTTTTCAAACAAAGCATTTTCACCGACATAAGATGAAATCATTTTTTTAATTTGGCGGTTTTGCAACAACAAACCCAAGCCGAAATCATCGACGCCGGCATTATTAGACACGCAGGTTAGATTTTTAATGGGAAGTTTCGATAGCGCTTCGATGCAATTTTCGGGAATTCCGCACAAACCAAAACCGCCCAGTACCAAAGTCATTCCGTCTTTGATGCCGTCTAGGGCTTCGTTGGCTGATTTAAAAACTTTTGGATTTTTCACATCACACTCTTTCAATAATTACGGCCAAGGCTTCGCCGCCACCAATGCACAAAGTGGCCAGGCCATAACGCTTTTGGGTTTTGTGCAGGGCATGAACCAAAGTTGTCAGTAAACGCGCACCGCTCGCTCCGATCGGGTGGCCCAAGGCAACGGCGCCGCCATGGATATTGATTTTCTCGATCGGGATTTTTAAATTTTGGGCTGCGGCCATGGTCACCACGGCGAAGGCTTCGTTGATTTCAAAAAGATCGATATCAGAAATTTTCAAACCCGCCCGCTGCACCGCTTTTTCAATGGCGCCAATGGGGGCCGTAGTAAAATCTTTCGGTGCTTTGGCAAAAGTGGCTTGGGCAACAAGGCGAGCGATTGGTTTTAAACCAGACTTGTTTAAAAAACTTTCGCTGGCAACAATGTGTGCCGCCGCGCCATCGTTAATTTTCGAAGCATTGGCTGCGGTGATGCTGCCGTCTTTTTCAAAAGCGGGTTTCAGCTGCGGGATTTTTTCGAAATTAGTTTGAAATGGATCCTCGTCCTTGGCAAAAGTTGTGGGTCCTTTTTTACCTTCAATGATAACGCTGACAATTTCTTTTGCGAAAGATCCGTTTTCAACAGCTGCTTGGGCTTTTTTATAGGAATCAATGGCAAAGGCATCTTGAGCTTCGCGGGAAAATTTAAATTCTTTTGCGCACAGTTCTGCAGCGCTGCCCATATGAAAATTATTGTAAGGATCCCACAAACCATCGTGCACCATACTGTCGATCAGCGGTGCTGGGCCCATGCGAAAACCGGTGCGAGAATTTTTGAGCAGATGCGGGGCTTGGCTCATATTTTCTTGTCCA
>JBBQHD010000068.1:0-14663 GCA_038323665.1 Bdellovibrionales bacterium | reverse complement strand
GACAAAAAGTTTTAAATGAACGACGGACTAAAGTTGAAATGGCCCGCGCACAAAGAAAATCTTTAAATGTTGGGGATCGAATGAAATCTATACACTAAAACTTTGCGTTAAAAGTCCGGCCAGGAAAAAGCTAGACACTGAAACCTCCGAGGTCGGAGGGCCGAGCTCTGTTTCTCGGTGCCAAAAAAAAGGTGGCAGCCTACTTTTGGTGTTAGTAAAAACTAATTTGCCTATCTAAGTTAACACCGAAAGTAGGCTGCCACCTTTTTTTGTTGCCCGAACGTAGCTTGCGAAAATCCAGCGGTCCCAACAGAAACCTCGCGCAACCCACCCAAAAGTTCGACATTTTTCCTCGATTTTGGGTTAGTCGAGTTTTACGCCGAATAAATCCTTGGACGATTGATTCAAGGGGACAGCAATGAAGACGCTTGGCAAAATTTTAGGTCTATTCAGTTTTATCGCGCTGTTTTTATTTGGTTTAGTTTATTTTGTTTCCACAGAAAATTCTGAAGACAATTCCGACAGTGCCGAAAATGCTTCGGTTATTGCCAAAAGTAAATCCACAACTTCTGCCGACAATCGAATTTTAGAAAAATCGGAAATCATCAAACAAGTCAAAAGTGTTGAAAAAGAACCCAGCGTTCTGTTGAACGATCCCAATATAAAATTATCTTGGGGACTTTTAAAATCCGACGCAACTCGCGCGTGGAGTGTTTCCAACGGCAGCAAAGATGTCATCGTTGCGGTGATCGATACCGGAATCGACATTAACCACGAAGATTTAAAAAACAATCTATGGAAAAATCCCAATCCCAATAAGAAAAAAGATGCAGATGGAATTGTCGATGATATTCACGGTTGGAATTTCGTTTCCAACAACAATGATTTAACTGACAATCATGGGCACGGAACTCATATCGCTGGCATCATCGGCGCCGAAGGCGGTAACGGCATAGGCATCAGCGGGATTTCCCCCCATGTCAGTCTGATGATTTTAAAATATTATGATCCCAAAGTTCCCAATACCGATAACTTAAAAAACACTGTGCGCGCGATTGACTATGCGATTGCTCACGGCGCCCACATCATTAATTATTCTGGCGGTGGGACGGAAGCTTCCAATGACGAACGCGACGCCATTGCCCGGGCCGAGAAAAAAGGAATCTTGTTTGTTGCCGCAGCTGGAAACGAGCGATCAAATTCGGATCAACATCATTACTATCCAGCAGATTATAAATTAAAAAATATTATTTCAGTAACTGCCATTGATCCTGCAACCCATGTTTTACCATCCAGCAATTTCGGCGTGGACACAGTAGACATTGCTGCGCCGGGATCCAATATTTTATCCACCCTGCCTGGCAACACTTACGGAAATATGACGGGAACTTCGCAGGCCACAGCTTTTGTCAGTGGAGCCGCCGCTTTGATCAAAGCACACGGTCTTGCCAACAGTTACGAAGAAATGAAACGCATTATCTTGGCAACAGGCGACGCCAATATGTATTTGGCCGACAAGACCAAGTCTTGGAGGATTTTAAATTTATTTAAAGCGCTGACTGTTTTAGATCAAGATCGCAGCGCCTCCGGAGTTGTTACCAACAACAATGGAAATATCCATATTACCAATGAAAAAATGGAAAATTCGAATAGCACCGGTTCTGATTATAATAAACTGAGCAAAAACCTTATCGAAGTCCTTCAGCAGCAGAAAAAAGGCGAAAAAAACCGACTGGGGGCAAAACCTTCGACCAACGAATTATAATCTAGAGATTATCCAAAGAACTACCTTTTCGCAGTTCGATCGACTTGCGGAAAAATACTGACCGTGATGGTTAACAGCAGCAAAATAAATCCAGCGCCAATCATATTGCGATTCCCGCGCGACAATGTGCCTAGAATAATCATACTAAACGCTAAACTAGAAGCCGCAATTTTTAAGATCAATAACCAGGTCGATTTTTTTGCCGACACTTCCTGTTTTTCTTCCACCGGCGCAAGCAAAGCTTCTTGAGTAAATCGAATTTTTTCCAAAACTTGTTGGGAAATTTCGTCGCGGCCTTGAATTTCCACCAGCTTTAGATATTTTTCTTTGGCCTGATCCAGTTTATTTCTGGATTTACAGAAATCAAAATAATCCTGGTGCGATTTTTCGTTGGAAAAATCATCCATGACTCGGCTCCATAAAAAATCGATCCTGGTTTGTGGGGCCGGCGCTACGGGTCCACGCACTGGCGGGGCCGGTGTTTCAAAAATAATTTTTCTGGTCTTGATTTCATCCGAAGTTTCGGAAAGATCGAAAGTAAAATCCGTATTACAGCTTACACATTTGAAATGTGGCTCGAAACTAGCGATCTGCTCAGTTTCAACCTGGTAAAGTTTTGTGCAAGATGGACAACGAAGCAAAACATGCGTCATAGTTTAAGCATGAGCAATTTTTTGTCTTCGATCAAGAACACCTGGCCTAAAAATAAATCAGGAATTTATTGTGGAATTTTAAGTGGACTGATGATCGGCACAAGTTTTGTTCCCTTTCCGCCATGGGCAGTTTTATTTTGCTATGTTCCGCTGCTGTATTGGTGTTTTTCTGAAAAAAGAAATTTAAAAGAAGTTTTTGTTGCGGGATTTTTAACCCAAATGGTTCTGACCTTAATTGGTTTTCATTGGATCAGCCATGTGACCCACGAGTTTGGCGAGTTTTCCTGGTTTTTATCCTTCCTAACACTGCTGTTATTTGCCCTAGTTATGCATTTGTATATAGCTTTTGCTTTAACTTTAACTGTGTGGATTTCTGAAAGAAGAAGTTTAAGTATTGGCAAAAGTTTAGTGCTGTGGGCGCTGATCATTTATTTATTCGAGGTTTATTTTCCAGTTTTATTTCCCTGGCATCTGGGTTACGGATTTTTATGGTCAAAAATCCCCATTTATCAAACCTCGGAATGGATCGGCTTTGAAGGACTGTCACTACTGATCTTTGCTGCCAATGCATTTTTAACCTGGCTGTGGATGCGCAAGTCACAGGGGAGAAAATATTTATTAGCGCTGGTTCTATTTTGCAGCTTTTGGATTGGTTTAAATATTTTAGGCATGCAGTTAAAAAAACCGTGGGATCAAACCGATGCAACTGCGAAACTTTTGCTGGTTCAAGCCAATATCGGCAACAGCGACAAAATTGCGGCGGAAAAAGGCGGCCTATTTCGCACCGAAATCCTGCAAAGATTTTTAAAACTGACCGCACAGAATAATTTACAAGATCCCGCCTTAATTGTTTGGCCAGAAACCGCCATTCCTGTCGTTGTCGATGAGCTATCCATGTGGTCTAGGTATCAGAATCTTTTTTCCGAGTGGGGACAAAAAAACCAAGTCTCGAACCAAAGTTTATTTTTATCTGGCGCCTATTCCCAAGAACAGAAAAAACTTTTCAATGCTTTTTTAGTTTTAAATTCCCAAGGCCGTCCCATCCTGCCCGCTTACCGAAAAACTTACTTGCTGGCGTTCGGAGAATACTTCCCAGGCAGCGAAATGTTCCCGAAACTTTTGGAATGGTTCCCTTTTATCGCCAATTTTGGCCGCGGTTTGGGACCGATGGTTTTAAAAACTCCGGCGCCTTTCGATCTTAATATCGGTGCGCAAATTTGCTATGAAGGTTTATTTCCGGATTTCAGCCGCGAACTTGCAAAGCTTGGCGCCGAAGTCTTCGTGAATGTGACCAACGATTCTTGGTTTGGCGATATTGCGGAACCTTACCAACATATGATTATGACCTTGGGTCGCGCCGTTGAAAACCGCAGGCCGCTGATTCGTTCGACCAATACTGGGGTCAGCACCGTGATTCTTGCCAATGGAGATTTGCAAACCATGAGTCCACTTTTTCAAGAGTGGAGCGGTCTTTATGAACTGAAATACAAAAAAGATCCCCCGAAAACTTTCTACACCCGATTCGGCGACGGGCTTCGTTATTTTGCAATCCTATTGGCAATCGCGTGTGTATTTTTATAATTGCTGTTAGTATTTTTGGATGGATCTAAGCAACCTTGACTGGCACGAACTTCTTGAAAAATTAAAAACCTTTGCCACCAGCGAAACTGCGCGGGCAAAGCTTGAAAAAATCCAGGCATTAGTTTCGCCCGAAGAATGTCAGGAAAGTTTTAAAAATATTTTTTCAGCCCAAGCCCTGATCGACCAAAATCTGCGGCCATTTTTTAAAAGTTTGGATTTATATCCGCAGTGGATTTCCAGACTGAAAAAAAATGCGACCTTAAAAATTCTAGAAATCCGCGATGTGCGCGAATTTTCCATCGAAGCCATGGCCCTACGCGAAGCCTGCCGCGACCTGGATTCGCCTTGGGCCAAGCAAATTGTTTCCGAAGTCGAACAGTTGGACGAAGTTGTGTCCCTGATCGATCATATGATCAGCCCCGGCGGCGAAATCAGATCCGATGCCAGCGAAACTTTGTTTAATTTATTCCGCGAAAAAGAAAAACTGCAACGGGACGTGCAAAACACTTTGGATCGTTTGGTCAAAGACCACGATATGGAAAATCTTTTGCAGGATCGTTATGTCACCAACCGCGAAGGCCGCTGGGTATTGCCAGTTAAGGGTGGCATGCAGCGCTATATGCCGGGCGTGATTCATGCGGCCTCGCAATCCAAACAAACCGTGTTTATTGAACCAGAAAAAGTTATTCCCATGAACAACCGACTGCGCCAGGTTGAAAATGAAATCGAAGAAGAAATCGAAAGACTTCTGGTCGAAATTTCCAAAAACTTATTTTACCGAGTCCCACAATTTATCCAGGCCGAAGATCGCATGGTCAAAACCGATATTGAACTAGCCCAAGCACAATTAAGCAGTTTAATTGAATCCAGCGCCGTCGAATTTACGGATGAACTGGAATTATTCCAATTGCGACATCCCTTATTGCAAAGTCATTTGCAATCACAAAAAGGCAAAAGAATTATTTCCAATAATATTGATTTGGAAAAAAATAAATCCATTTTACTTTTGTCAGGCCCCAATGCTGGTGGAAAAACGGTCTTGCTGAAATCCATTGGCCTGGCCGCACAGATGGCGCGATGTGGAATTCCACCTGCAGTGGCAGCCAATTCGAAAATCCCTTTTTTCAAAGAAATTTTAGTCATCGTCGGCGATTCGCAAAGTGTCGAACAGGAACTAAGCACCTTTGCAGCGCATTTAAAATTACTGCAGCAAGGCTTGCTGTTATCAGGACCGCAAAATTTAATTTTAGTCGATGAAATTTGCGGGTCCACTGACCCCGAAGAAGGCGCGGCCCTTGCCCGATGTTTTATCGAAGAATACGCCAAGAAAAATGTTTACGGCGTGATCACTTCGCATTTGCATCCGCTGAAAATTGGTTGGAAAGAATCCGATTCGATTTTCTGTGGCAGTATGGAATGTAATCCCAAAACCGGCAGTCCCACCTATCAGTTTTTACCCGGAGTTTCCGGCGAATCGATGGCCATCAAAACCGCGGAACGCATCGGGATTTCCAAAGATTTAATTAACCGCGCAGTTGATTATTTAAGTCCGCAGTCCCGCCTGCGAATTGAAAATCAAGTGGAACTGGATTCGATGAAGGCGCAATTAATTAAACTGCAAGATCAACTGCACGAAGAAATCAAAACCGTGAACGCCGACAAACTGCAGCTGAAAAAAACTTTGGAACAGGCCGAAAAAGAACGTTCGCAAGCCTATGATAAAACCATAAAAAATGCCGAGAAAAAAGTCGAAGAAGCATTGCAAAACGCCCGCGTGGCCAATGTTTTAGAACGCCACCGCGAAGTGCAAAAAATCCAAATGGACTTGCCGCAAATCGTAAAATCCTCGACCGCCAACACTTTGCAAAGCGAAAAGAACAACGAAAAATTAAGCGCCGAAAATTTTGGTGCAAGATTTTCTGCCGGAACGAAAGTTTTCATTCAATCACTGGGGCAAGACGGCGTGATCCAAAGCGAACCGAACAACAAAGGCGAAGTGCAAGTGCTGTCGCAATCCTTAAGATTGTGGGTGTCATGGAAAGATTTAAAAACCGCCACCGATTTGCAAAACCCAACTTTGAAATTATTAAGACAATCCGGAAATTTCCAAACCACATTAACGAACGAAGACCCGGTCATTGATCTGCGCGGAAAAACTGTCGAAGAAGCGCTGGGCAAATTAGAGACGGCGTTGGAACATGGCTCGCAACATATGGAAACACGAATCAAAGTCATTCACGGCCACGGAACCGAAGCTCTGAAAAAAGCCGTGCGCAATTATTTATCGCGATCGGTTTTAGTAAAAAAATGGAATGTAGCACCACCCGCCGGCGGTGGTGACGGAGTTACTTGGATTGAATTGAACGATGAGGATTAGATCGCCTCTAGTGACTGCTTTCCTGAGTAACTTCCTCGGCATGCAGATTTTCCCCAAGCCTGTAACGATCCACTAATTGCGCATCGGTCGTAGGAAAGGAAAATAGTAATGCATGCACATTCGTCTGCGGATCTTCTTGTGTGACTGCCACGTAAAATAAATCGGAAGTTGCGTGATCGGGAAATTCTTTGATGAAGGTGACGAAAGAATTACCCTCGCTGTCGGCTTTTTTCCAAATCTCGTCGGCATTTTCGATGGTTTCTTCGCGCAGTTCTTTGTAATCTTGGTAATCTTTCAGCGGCACATCTTTTTCGGTGCGCAGTTTTAACATGCTCATATATAGACCAACTGCCAAAGGATCCATCTCGCACAGTGCATCGCCTTCCAGCGCCGCGGGCCGAACATTTTCAACCACTTCGCTGAAAATCGGTTCGCCACGTTGATAGTATTTTAAAACCTTGGGACTTTTCGTTGGAAAATGAATCAGGACAAAGGTCGGGACATTGTCGACGGCCGACGCATAGGCCAGCGCCACATAATGAAAACCTTTGAAATCTTTGATAAATGCATGGATCGGAGTTTCTTTGTCCGTTGCATCGTCAAACCAGACCTCGTCAGGTTCTTGCAAAGTTTCTTCCAGATTTTCTTCCAACGCCAATTGCTCTTCGTCGGAAAAATCAGCATCGTCGCGGGCTTCGGAATATTCCAATTCCAGGGCCTCGATCACCGGAGTAAAGTGGTTAAACAGTTCTTCTTCCGAATGAAAAACTAGTCCAGCATCCTCATCAATAATGATCGAGTTTGCATTTTGTCGTGCGCGATTTTTTGTTTTTCGTTTCACCATCTATATTATTGTTTCGCAAATTTCTTGTAACGTCATCTGTCAAATATTTTACAAACAAAGTTGTAATCATCCGGCATATACCCCCACAATAAAGACTGTGGTCGTTCGCATGGAGGCGGTAAACCATGGTCAATGAAAAAAGTTTAGAAGACATGGAAGCACTTTTATCCCATTCAGCTTTGGGAGTGCACATCCTATTCGACAACAGCTGCATCGCCGATGCGCTAAAAGCCGTTAAGGACGACAAAGATTTTCATAACATCGAAAAAATGAAAATGGTCCAGGACGTCATGACCGAGCTGATCAAAATCAAAAATTACACCGACAAACTAAATTATCTAAGGGCCCTAACGCCAGACTGCTATCAAATGGTGATTCGCGCCTATTTCCACATCGTGGAAAACACCGTCCGCGCCACGCACACTTTGAACCACTAGCCAAAGGGTCCCGTTTATTCCGGGTCGGGTTCTTCCGATTAGTCCTAGATGCTTCTGCACATTTTCTTTTCAGTTTTTGCCTTTGCCGAATACCGGGCCTTCAAATTGGAAATCACCAATGAAGACACCGGCACTTCGCGCATCGTGATCAGCAATCTGGATGCCTATCAATATCCAGGCTATTACCCGCTGAAACCCACCGAACAAATTCATCAAATCCAAACCTGGAGATGCTTCGGCCGCACCGATTATATGACCCCCTATTGCCCAGCACCCGAACTGCCCGAAGAAAATCCTACGCCTGAACAAAAACTCGACCCCGTTCCAACGACCAAAGACCTGTCGAAACCTTAATCAGTTAAATAAACTATGTTAAATTATTTGTATGGGCGTGGACTCGACAAAAACTATTCGCAATCAACAACAAGACGATATTGCTGATTTAAAAGCAGAATATGCGCGCGAAAAAAAACGTTTGGTCAAAGCCGAGCGCGAAGAAATCGATGATCTAAAAGAAAATTTCCACGAACAAAAACAACAGGTTACCGAAAATGGCCAAGCTGCCGTCAATCACATTCAGAAAAAACAAAACGAAGTTTTAGAATCCGCCCAAGAACGCATGACCACGGTCAAGGAAAAGACCAATCAAAAAGTCGCAGCCACCGAACAAGAATACCATGAAAAATCCGAAGGCGTTCAAGCCGAAAGACAAAAAGCATTTACGGAAAATCGCGATCAGTTCAAACAACAACTGCGGCAAAACCAAGAAAAAATTCATGAACACGTCACTGAACTAAATCAGCAAACCAAACAGCAACTGGAAGATCAAAAACTAAAAGCAAAACAATCCATATCTGAAGATAAAACCAAGTGGGAACAAAACCGCAATTTAGTCAAAACTGAAAATGAACAGAACCTGCAATTGCTGAAAAGCAAAGGCGAAAAATCTGCTGAGACCACACGCAATGAATATCAACAGCGCAGCACCAAACTTGCCGAAGTTTCTGATGGGAAATTAAAAGAACAAGAAAGCGTCAGCAAAACTAAAATAGAACGACAGCAAAGCGAATCGACCAAAGAATTACAGAAAAATAAAGGCATGTGGGATGACCGCGAAAAAAGACTGAACAGCGATTCAACCAATCGTTTAAAAACCCAACAAGAAGTTTATAATTCTCTTTTAAAAAGTCGCAAAGATCATTTCGAAGGAATTCGCAAGCGCAACGAAGAAGACTATGCATTGTCCCTGTCCCTTTTAGACAAACAATTTGCGTCAGAAGTTAACAACGAACAAAAAAAATTCACCCGCGATATTGAAAAATACAATGGCAAAGACGGCGATCCTTTTTACAAACAAGAAAATCGCGGCGGCAGTATGTGGGAAAATGGCGATACTTATGTGATTCAAGCTTATGTTCCTGAATACGAAAAAAATTCCGTGCAAATTGTGGTCGAACAAAACAAGGCGATTATTCAAGGGCAGCGTTCCTTTTCGGATCAAGCCAAATCGGAAAATAAAAAATCTGATACTTCCACTTATCAAACTTTCAAAGAAACATTTAATTTTGAACATCCGGTTGAAAAACGCGCGATTGTGCAAGAACGATCCGGCGACTGGGTTCGCATCACCGTCCCGAAAATCGGTGGACGGACTACTTAAACAAATTTTTATTTAACCATTGGTCAGACGCAGCAACGAGCGCAGTTCTTTGTGCATGAACTGCAAACGCAAAGTCATTTGATTCATGACTTCGACTTGATGCTCAAGGTGGGTCAGCAATTGCGAAGTGTTCATAGAAGTTTTCTCGACGATATTTTCTTCGACAGGAAAATTTTGAACTTGGATTTTGTTGCTTAAGCTTGTTTCCATCTTCTTTTTCATTACAATCCTCCGTTGCTTCCGCAACAACTTAAATTCCCTGACATTGCTCAACTTCCGTAAGCGCATTGCAGTTCGTTTACTAAATCCTGAGAGATTTCAGTGCGGTTCTCGTTATTCTTTAAAACTGGATACATGATATTGCCCATGGTCGAATGGTGGACATAGCCCAAGGCGTGACCACCTTCGTGTTCCATAATGGATTTTAGACTTAACTCGCCGGGTTCTTCATAATCCGTATAGTAGGAAAACCGTGGGGTTCCATTGACTTCCGATCCATTGAAACGAATGTTCGCGGTTTTTAATTGATCGCCAATCCAGGTGATTGCAGTGGTGGCTTGTTCGTTGATTTTTTGTGGATCCCAATTGCGGTCGATAAAAATTAAATTTTTCTCGGGATGGTCTTTGGGGTTGGCCGAATTGTCGACTTCATCTGCAAGGGCCAACATTTTTTTTCCAGCCTTATCGTTCCACATTTCAAAGGCTGCTTTGATGGTGGGAATCCATTCATTCGGGATCGAAGAATGCGCGGTCAGAACCACCGGCAGCTTGTGCCAGGTAACGCGTCTTCCGTAGACATTGGTTTGAAAACCGCAAGCCGGTTGCGGTGATGAATTTGAATCATTTTGAGTCGAACAACCCAAAATAAAAAAGCTGATTGAAAAAAAGAAAATACCAAAGCGTTTCATCTTACTAATTACTTAAGCAAACAAGGTGACTAGTGCTGCGGATGCCTTGGTTTGCATTCCACGAAAAAAAAGCCTGTAAAAAGTGCCAGATCGAATTAAATGCCGCCGAAGTTTTCGACAAAATAGCGTCGAAATTGTCACCACTTGTGAAATTTATCATTAAGCCAAGATGACACCGGTTCAGCTAAAACATTGAAATTACAGGAATTTACCAATTGGCAAGGTCTTTGCTTCAGTATGAGACAGTAACCTGCCGAGACTCAAGCCACCATCGTGGCGACCAGAAACAGAGTCTCATTATCCTACCTAAAATCCTATCTTCCTCTGGAAGGGCTTAAAACCCCTCTCCAGATTCCTGCCGTTTTTTTGATGTGAATTTGTGCTGTGAATTCCGCACCTCTTTGGGCTATGATTTTCCGAAATGGAGGTCCCCAATGACTAAAACATTGTTACAAACTCTCGCGATTTTTGCAGCCCTGGCGCTGACCAATTGCGCTCACAATAAAAACAAAGCTGAAAAAATCGATACCAAAATCGAAAACGACGAAGCCATTGCCAGCGGCGAAAGCTTAGGCGTTAAAAACGGCAATATGGTGGTTCAGAAAAAAGTGATGATGAACGAAGAAGTCCGCAGACTGCAATACGAAGTCTACGAACTGGAAGACCGTGTTTACGGCAACCGCCAATACGGATCCTTGGGAATCTATGGAGTTCTAAAAGACTGCAAATCCGAACTGTCTGACCCAGCCAACGGCGGCGACGGAAAATTAAAATGGACGGAACCGATCGAACGCGTCACCACCAAAGAAGACGAATTCAAAATCGGTTTGGATGACAAAGCAAAACTGGTCGGAGTTTCCGAAGAATTCTTGCAAGACCGCATCACCCGATTCAAAGGCTATCGCACAGTGCTGCAAGGCCGCGAAGACGAACTGCAAACCAAGCTGACCATCTGCAAATCAGATTTGCGTTCAGCAAAAGCTAAGAAGAATTAGTTTTAGAATTTAATCTTCTACACTCATGATGGATGTTAAAGATGAAACCGAGTTTTAAAAAATAGACAAAATACTCTAGACTAAGGACTAAATTACTAGCTAACTAGTAGCAATTTAGCCCAGTAAAGTTATTCTACTATCTAACTAGTAGGAGGAACTTATGGCACGTCCCAAACAGCCCGGTCTGACTGAAAATGAATTAGCTGTGATGAAACAGCTTTGGCAGCAGGCTCCGCAAACCGTAGGCGAAATACTTCCGCGTTTAAAACGATCACCTAAACCTGCTTACACATCCTTGCTGACCTTGATTCAAGCGATGGAAAAAAAGGGATATATTTCCCACACCAAACAAGGCAAGGCATTTACCTATTCGCCGAAATTACAACGCAAGCATTACACAAACACGGAAGTCACCAGAATCTCGAAACGGCTTTTTGGTGGCGGGCCATTGTCACTTGTTATGAATCTTATCCAAAACGAACACTTAAACAAAAGCGATATCGAAAAATTAAAAAAAATATTGGAGGATAAATGATAGCCCAACAATTTTTGATATTGATTTTCGCAATTGGGGTTTTCGCAATGCTGATCACAGCAGTTTACACAATTTTTGATTTTTTAAATGTGCAGCCTAGGCAAAGACTTAAGTTCATTAAGATGGGTTTGATTTCAGCTTGGCTTATTCTGCTCGCCTCTGCGCTCCTGCACTCTTTTTTTAAAAGTAGTGCATCCGGCAGTTTAAATATTGTCAGTGAGTTTAATAATTTTGCGCAAAGAAATGCAACCCACATTTTTGATAAATCCCCTTCGCACTTACCGCAATTGCTTTTAGCCATTTATGTTGCAGTTGTGGTTTGGATGCTTTTGCGTCTGGTGATTTCCTTTTTACAGGCGAAAAAACTTTTTAAAGATTCACAAGAAATAAATGTGAATGGATACAAAGTTTATAAAACTAAATGCATTTCCAATCCTTTGAGTTTTGGTTTTCTTAACCCGAAAATTTTTATTTCTGAAGATTTGCTTTCGAAGGATCCAAGATCGATCGAATTAGCGCTTACTCACGAAGCCACTCATATTGCTAACAATGACCACCCTTGGAAGTTATTTTCGCTGTTCACAAGAGCTTTTTTATTCTTTGTTCCGACAATGAATTATCTGCATCGAAAATTTGAATTAGAAATGGAAATCGAATGCGACCAAAACACCATAAGCAAAACCCACAGCACTGCTTATGAGTATGGAAATTTATTACTCGAATTTGCACAAGCTTTAAATGTTCCCCAACCCTATTCAGTCTATACAAATATGACTGATTCAACCCTAACGAAAAGGATTATCGTTATGAAAACAAAAATGGCCCGCAGACCCGTATTGACAATGGTATTTGGACTTGCAGTCCTGGCTGCTGGAATTGTTGCAACCGTAGCCACCTCTGGAGCGACTAAACTGGGTGAAAGGTTTTACGTCGAAGTAGCAGTTCTGATCGCCGGAAAAGTTGTATCTAAACCCAGTTTTGAATTGCTTCGCGGAGAACCCGCATCGCTGTCCTATGGTTCATCGACTGCAGAAATTCGAATGATGCTAACGGCAACGGATGCCGATGAAAAAATATTGCCGAATGGAATCCATTTGGTAATGGACATGGCCTATCAAGGACAAGGTCAATCTGTTAAGGCAAACCCGCAAGTTATTGTAAAACCCGGAGAACCAGCCATCGTGCAATTGAATAGTGGCAACGGCGACAGCGTCGAGATGCAAATTTTAGCTTTTAGAAAGTAATTTACTGATATTCAGTGGGAACATCGGCCGACGGAATCGGGGCGAACTGGACGATCGATAGTATTTATCGGAATTATTTATAAAAGTATTCCCGTTCCTTACGAAGATCGTCGCATTCCAATCTGCCAAAAACTATTCGGGAAATAATTCAGAATACGCAGGAATGATCACGGAGTGCCGTTAGGACTTCTTTAGAAGTTCGTAAGTGGTATTATTACAAAGTCGGTTAAGAAATTTTGTTTTCTATGGTCTTGATGTATGTTGACGCCACGAATGATTTACTTAAAATTCTTATTTACCATTTTAGTTTTTTCATCTTTGGGAAATGCCGCCACCCTAAGTGGTTATGTATCCTTTGTTTACCACAATGAGACTTTGGCTGAAAACATTCGCCCACCAACGATTTTTATTGTTTCAGAAGGCAAAACTTGGAACCAAATTCTTAAAACCGACAGTGATGCTTATAAAAGTTTACTGAATATGAATGGCCATTGGGTTGAAATCGAACTTGGCGCTGCTTCAGACAGTCTACCCAGTGTTCGTAGAATTTTAGAATCCAACCGGATCTGGCTTGATGACATGCTGAATGTCTTTATTGGCAACTGGCTAGGAGAAGAATTTAGCATGCGCATTGAAAAAGATTTAGCAGGAAAATTCTCTTGGACTAAGGGCGATCGCCCGCCCGTGACCTTGGATCTTTCAAACCTTGCTCAGGTGCCGCCTTTGGATGGTTATATTGGCGACCTGCCCATTAGCTTTAACGAGGCGACCCGCGCATTTGTCCAGGCCTACACCGGTGAAAACGGGCTCGTTTATGAATTGGTCATTCTTACTTCAAAAAATGGAAATTTTGAATCTCTGGTAAAACTAAGAATTAATTCGCTATCCCCGCAGACCCTAACGACTAGATCTCAAAGGATGCCTTTTCTTCCACCGTTTTTTAAGGGCTTCGTAGCTTTGACCGAAACGCAGGAAAGCTATTTACGCACGGCCAAATTTCAATCTGCCGAGATTTGCAATCAGCTTTTTTAAGCGATAGCAGATCCGGGATTTTGCAGAAATCGAATGTCTCGTCCCGGGCAAGCTTTTGTCGAAGAGATCGGAAATCACCTCTATCTTCTTTAAAAATACTATTTCATATTCGATAGATAAAAATCGACATTGGCCTTAATTAAATCAGATTTTCGATTTTCATAAACTTCGTCCGTTAATTCTGAATATTCTTTCATTGGGAAAGAGACTGAAATTTGGCTAATTCCAGAATTCTTTCCATTGATAGCCTTTTCAATTAAGTATTTCACTCCTTTAAGATGAAAAGCGCCCATTCGGGCTATAATTTTTTGTGGCTTGGAAGAATTTTTCAAGGAGTCACAGGCTTGACTCAGAATAGCATTTGCGAAAACAGCATTGCGAATATCTACTCTTATAATATCGTCAAGAGCTTCGATGTGTTCTACAAAATAACTTAAGTCTTCAAATGGTTTAAGGTTGAGTGCCTGATCAAGCCCTTCTGGCTTCAAGTCTTTGTCTAGCTTTTTCCTGGCCGGACTTTTAACGCAAAGTTTTAGTGTATAGATTTCATTCGATCCCCAACATTTAAAGATTTTCTTTGTGCGCGGGCCATTTCAACTTTAGTCCGTCGTTCATTTAAAACTTTTTGTCCT
>JBBQHD010000067.1:0-15272 GCA_038323665.1 Bdellovibrionales bacterium | reverse complement strand
TGGCAATGCCGAGTTAATGGATTTGTTTCTAAAGAAGTATAAAACCTCGATAGATATAAATGCCTCGGAAAAATACTACGGAAACGCTTTGTTCAGAGCATTCGAAAATTCCAATCGATCAGTTGAAGTTTTTCAAATGCTTATCGAAGCTGGTGTTGACGTAAATTTTGATATGAGTGGCAGAACTATCCTAGTTACCGCAGCCCGCAATGCTGCGGACATTATAATGGATTTAGCGCAAAAGTCCAAGCTTAGTAAAGCAGAGATCAAAGCAGAAAGCACAGAAATTAAAAATGAAAAGCAAGAATTAGTCGTCCTTCATAAAATTATTAAGCTTAAATCAAAAGTACCTGGCGTGGATTTACTTGCGCGCAATAACTATTCGATAGGTAAAACTGCGATGATGCATGCTGTGGATGCAGCTGACTTTGAAACTATGCAGATACTTTTGAATGCTCAAGACAATCCAAAAACAAAATATCTATTTGCAAAGCAGGGGGTTTTTTACGCAGATCAAACATTGAAAAAATATAAAGATTTTGCAAAATTAACTGACGATGCAAAACTTAAATCTGGTTATAATGAGGACATCGCGTTACTTCAGCAAAGCGCTCTTTACCTTAGCCATGAGGCGAACAAATATAAGGGACTTTCTGATCAATAAGAGTTTGCTTGCAATAAACGATTTTTCGAAAAACAAATCCGACCTAAGTCTGGCTTGCCTTGACCCTGCACCCACGAAATTTATCCTAAGAATTGCTGGAGGTGCAGGATGCGCGGGCCATTGTTGGTTTTATATGTGGTAAGTGTGGTTTTACTTTTTGTCATTAATGCTATGGTTGGAAGTTAAGTTTGCTCTTGTCGCCCTTTCCGTATTAGTTACATAACTTAATTGCTTAAACTTTCTTTGACGCTTTTTTTAATTCACGGATTGTCTTTGATGTCGCCGGGACCGGATTTTTTTCTGGTGCTAAGAAATTCCTTATTAGGATCAAGACGCTTGGGCCAAGCCACCGCACTTGGGATTATTCTTGGGAATGTATTTTATGTTCTTGTCTGTTCATTTATATCTTTGTTTGTAGCCAGTGAAACAGGGTTAAAAGGTTTCCTTGTTATCAAAATTCTCGGCGGATTGTATTTAGGATATCTGGGGCTGGTTATTATTTTCAATAAATCCAAAGATGTGGATCTTAGTATTCAGAACGGGTCGGCAGAAGAATCTCTTTACAAAGGTTTTCTGAAGGGATTTTTGTCCATGATTTTGAATGGCAAAGCTGCCGTTTACTTTTTCAGTGTTGTGCCACAATTTATTTCCGCCGATCATGCAACTTCCACAAATATTGTTTTGGCTATCGAGTTTATTTTGCTTAGTTGCATCTGGTTTCTGGGACTTAGTTACATAGCCAACTTATCAGCCGTAAAAGAATCACTTAGCAAATACTTTAGGATCATTAATCGTATTGTTGGGTATATTTTCTTATTCTTCGCTGTTTTACTTTTGCTGGATGCCGGTCGAAATTTTCTATGACCGAACTACCTCAAATAATTTTAACCAAAGTTGAAAAAAAAGATATTTCAGAAATAGTTGATCTGGTGAATTTTGCATATCATGGAACGGATACAAAAAAAGGCTGGACTTCCGAAGGACATTTGCTGAAGGGCCTTCGCTTGGACGCGAACGAATTACTGGAAATTATTTCGGCGCAAAATTCCATCGTGTTAGGTGTTAAAAATAATCTAAAATGGCAAGGCGTCGTTCACCTAAAAAACCAAGTAGATCGCGCTTGGTTGGGAATGCTGACGGTGGACCCTCATATTCAAGCAAAGGGTCTGGGAAAAAACTTACTGACTGCTGCCGAAACATGGGTGCAAGACAACTGGCAGATTTCTAAAATTGAGATGCGGGTGTTTAGCCTTCGTACAGAACTTTTGGAATTTTATTTCCGACGCGGTTATCAATTAACGGGCGAAACGCAAGACTTTGTGTCCACAAATCCCTTGAAGGAAGTTCCACATAGGCCCAATTTAAAATTCTCAGTCCTAGAAAAAACCCTTTAATTCTTTAAATTATAAATCTCGGGATAATTCCGGCCCAGCTCTTCGTTGTCCATTCCGTAACCAACTACATAGCGATCATCGATCGTGCGGCCGATATAATCTGGGCGCAGTGGCAATTCGCGGCGCGAAGGTTTGTCCAGCAAGGTCAGAATGCGCAGTGATGCAGGCGCGGACGCATGCAGCCGCGTTTTTAAGAAATTCAAAGTTCGTCCGGTGTCGATGACTTCTTCCACGATTAAAACATGTTGGCCGGTGATATTGACCGAAATGTCTTTGATCAAACGAATGGCGCCACCTTTTTCGACCGAGGATAAATAAACAAAATCTAGTCTAACTGGCATATCCAACTTGCGAATCAAATCGGCCACCAAATGCAGGCTGCCGCGCAAAGGACAGATGACGACTAAATCTTTGCCTTCATAATCGGTTTGAATTTGTTCCGCCAAGGTTGTGACCAAATCATCGATTTCTTCGGTTTGCATAAATGGAACCATTTCGTCTTTGATCATTACCACTCCTTCGCTTGGGGAGCATTCCAACTATTATTGTTGGTGCCTTGAACTTTTTGCAGCCATTTTTTGGCTTCGTTATTTTGAGAATCTTGATACAAAACATTTTGAAACTGTTCAACAGCTTCGCTAAACTTTTTGCTTTCATAAAGTGCTTCGCCCAGTTTTAATCTTGCAGGCAGCATTTGTGGATAAGCGGCCACCACCTGTTTCAATTCAGTGATCGCACGCACAGAATCTTTCATGCGCAAATGAATATCGGCAATGCGCACGCCGATTTCGGCTTTGCGCTGGCTTAAGGATTTTGCTTTCAGCATTTGTTCCAAAGCCTCGTTCAATCTTTGATATTGGAAATACAAATCGGCCAGTTCTTCATGTTTGGCTGCCAATTTTTCATCCAACCAAGGATCTTTGCCTTTGTTGCGATCCAGTCTGCTGCGGGCCTCTTGGAAAACCTGTTTGCCTTCGTCGTATCGGCCCAGATCATTTAAAATAATCGAAAGTCCAACGCTGGCATCGGTATAAGTTGGATCAATTTCCAAAGCACGCTTGAACTGTTGAATGGCTTTGTTAAATTTTCCTTGATCGTAGGCAATGGTTGCAAGCATTTGGTAAATTTCAGGATTTTTCTGATTCTGCAACAACATCTGCTGCAAAATTGGTTCGGCGGCGCGGTAATCGGCGCGTAAAAAACAATCGCGGGCTTCGGCTAGCATATCATCGAATACGTTCATAATCCCAACCTCTGCTTCACTTTTTTATATTCCACAGAATCAGGATAGCTTGTTTTTAATAATCCGTAATATTTTTCTGCTTTCATCTTCTGTTCGGTATTCCAGGCGCTGATGGCGGCTCGACTTAAGCCCTTTTTTTCGAACTCGGAACCGGGAAATTTATTCAATAAACTTTCCGCCCGCAGCAAGGCGGAATCATACATTTCGCGTTTAAAATAAAATTCGCCGATGTCGTTTTCTTTTTGCGCCAGCTTTTGTAGGACGATGGCCTTTTTTTCTTTGGCTTCAGCAACGTAAGTAGAATTTGGATATTTGGTAATGATGTCGTCGAAACTTTGCAAAGTTTCTTTGCTTAAACTTAAATCGCGGTCTGCAGTTTCGGGCAATTGCAAAAAGTAGCTTAAACCCAGGCGGAAAATCACGTAATCGATCTGTGGATGAGTCGGGTGCAGCTCGCGAAAATTTTGATAATTCAGCTGGGCAGCACCGTAATCTTCTTCTTTGTAATAAGAATCGGCGATGGCCAGTTCGGCTTTGACGGCATACTGGCTGTAGGGATGTTTGTTTTTAATATCGGTATAGCGTTGCACAGCCAAATCATAGCGCTCGTTTTTTTCGAAATTTTGCGCTTGCTGATACAGACCTTCGGGCGTCGAAGCCTCTTTGTCTTTTGAACTGCAGCCGCCCAGATAAATACCAAACAATAAAGTTAAAAATAAAAATCTTCGTTTTGCCATCGATGATGATGCTACGGTTAAGTTGAAAAAAGCTCAAGCTTACAGTGAGCTGTTAGCCGCTGCCCTGCCTGATTTCGGTCAAATGAGTATACAAAGCTTGGGAAATCACCTTAATCGCCGAAGCCAGCGGAATCGAAATCACCATTCCCAAAATTCCCATGGCCTGCGCACCCACCATAATGGATAAAATCACAATCAAGGGATGCAAATTGACGATTCTTCCAACCAAAAATGGCACCAAAACAACCGCATCAAAAACTTGCGAGCCCACATAGATAAATGTCAGCTGCAGCAAAACCGTCGAATCCCCACCTTGAACTAAGGCTAAAATAAAAGCCGGAACGGCCGAAATCAAAGGTCCTAAATAAGGAATTAAATTCAGAACAGCGCCTAAAATGGCCAGCAATAAGGCATACGGAAAATCGATCGCAAAAAAACCGATCCACAATGCGATAGTCAGAATAACTGTTTCCAGCAAGCGTGCGCGGATGAATCCACCAAATTGAAATCCCAGCTGATGCTGTAAATCCAAAGCCAATTCAAAAAATGAATTAGGAACCATGCGCAAAAGATTGCGAATAAATTTTCTGCCATCCATAAGAAAATACAAAACCAACAGCGGGGATAAAAATAAAACCGTCAAACTATTGGATAAATGCTCGGGCAGTTTTTCAAAGATACCTTGCCCCCAGCCTGACAGTAAGTTTTTGATATGATCGGTGCTGACATCCAAAACGGCGGCCGGAGCTATGCTTTGCAGTTTCGCTTGAAACTTATGAAATAAGCCTTCAATGGCAAGGCTCATTTCTGGCAATTGTTTTTGAAAGGCAGCAATTTGCGTGGTCAATTTTGGAATTAAAACCACCAAACCAAAAATGATTAAAAATGCGACGAGGGTAAATGGAATTAAGGTTGCGATGGCACGGTTTAAACCGCGTCGTTCTAAATAATCAGCGGCTGGTGCCAGCAAATAATATCCAGTCAGACCGAAGACCATCGATAAAAATAAATTAGGGACGCTTAAAACCACAAAGATTAAAATCGCGATGCTTACTAGCAAAAACAGCAGCTGTCTGCGCTGCAAAATGCGAATTCTTTGATTGCTCAACGCGCATTCTCCTTATGGATTTTTTGGATAATGGCGGTTGTCTCGGTCAATCTGCGGCCTAAAACCCGGGTGACCCCCCATAAGATTTTAACTCCGATGGCAGGACTGCGGTCGATGATTTCGTATAAGTCAGATTTAAAAAATCCAATCAAATCGGTTTCTTCGACGGCGACAGCAGTGGCGGATCTGCGGCCGTCATCGATGACGAGTGCGATTTCTCCGAAAAAATCATTTTCGGTTAATTGTGCAACCAATTGGCTTTGCGATTCCCCGGTCGCGGGATCTAATTTTTCAGACAAAATATCGACTTTGCCCTTGGCGATGATATACATTCCCGCGCCGACTTCGCCTTGTAAAAAAACTTTTTCCCCGGCGGCATAAGTTCGGATGTGCACGATCGAGCGAACAAATTTTAGACCCGCATTGGACAGCTCATCAAACATGATGTTTTTTTTAATGGCTTGATCGATGGTTTTTTCGCGCGGATTCTGTTTGAAAATATTATCCCAAATAGGATTCATGTTTTTCCTTTCGTTATTCTTTCGAAGTGATAATGGCCGTATTTCTTGGAATCCATCCGGTCAATGCACCGGGATAAGTAACTTGCAGCCAATCTTTTTGCACTTGTTTGACTTCGACATCAAGGCCTTCGAACAAATCAAAAATAGGAACGCCCGTTGTTTCTGGGGCCGAAACAGCGGTGATTTTTTTCTCGACAATGGTTGCATGCGGCGTTTGCCGATCCCAAAGTTGTAACAGCAATGCGCTGAAACAGGTCAAAAATAAAAATGCAGAAAAAATAAAACTATTCATGCGCGTTTTGCGATTCCTGCCGGTGGCAATCCAACCCAAAAGTAAAAAACTTAAAAAACTAATCAACCACAATTGCTGAGTGCTGATTTTTTCCAGCAAATTTTTTCGCAGTAAAACGGAAAAATCCGAGCGATGTGGGATTTCTTTGACTTCCATTTTTTCAAAAGCTGCGGCAGCGCCCGCAGTGGCCGTTGGGTCATTGGCTTTTAACCAAAGTGCTTGGCGGAAATAGGCCAAGGCTGGTGCAAATTTTTGCTGGCTTGCGAAACTAAGCCCAAGATTGGACCAAGCAGCTGGATTATTGGGCTCGATTTCAGCGGCTTTTGCAAAAAGTCCTGCGGCTTCGTCAAACTTTTTAGCTTGATAGGCGCTAAGGCCCTGGCGGAAAAACCCGTCGAATGACTCGGCTGGTTGTGCGTTTTCAACCCAGCAAACTGCAAATAAAAGCAATACGATCTTTTTCATCTGACCAAAGCTTAGCAGTGGAACAGGATTTGAGAAAACAAAATATTGTTGCTACCCTTATGGTCATACTTGAAAGAGAGGCTTTTATGATTCTGACCGGTGATAAAATAGCAAAATCGACCGAAGTGCTTGCTTTGGTCAGTGAGCTTGTCAAAAAAGTCATGCAGTTGAATTCAGAAATTATCGGTGTGCAAAAACCCAAGGCCGAATTTGCCGCAAAATACCAAGAACATATGGATCAACTTTCTAAATTGCGCGGCCGTCCGTTGTTGTATCCTTTTATCGGCAGCGGCGCAGGCCGTGGGCCCTTTGTTGAATTAGAAGATGGCAGCGTGAAACTGGATTTGATTAATGGAATCGGAATTCATTTATTTGGCCACAGTCATCCACGTGTGATCGAAGCCGCCTTGCGCGGAGCTTTGTGCGATGTCGTCAACCAAGGAAATTTGGAACCAAACCGAGAATACATCGAGTTTTCAGAGCTGCTTAGCTTCCACGCCGGCAAACATAGTAAACTGAAACATGTTTGGTTTTCCACTTGCGGAACCATGGCCAATGAGAATGCTTTAAAAATCGCGCGGCAAAAACATTCCCCAGCAAAATTTATTGTCGCTTTTAAAAATGCTTTTGCCGGCAGGTCCACAATGATGGCCGAAGTGACTGATAACCCAGGATTTAAAGTTGGCTTACCCGAATATCACGAGGTTCTGCGCATTCCTTTTTATGAAAAAAATGATCCGCAATCGATCGAAAAATCTTTGCAAGCGTTCAAAGCTCATGCCGCAAAACACCCGAAAGAAATTGCGACTTTTATTTTCGAGCCAATGTTGGGTGAAGGCGGTTACCAAGCAGCTCCTCGAGAATTTTTCGTGCCCTTGTTGGAATTTGCAAAATCCGAAGGCATTGCGGTTTGGGCAGACGAAGTGCAAACCTTCTGCCGCACGGGTGAATTGTTTGCTTTTGAAACTTTGGATATCGGCAAATACATCGACATCTGCACGATTGCAAAAACGGCTCAGCTGGGTGCGACTTTGTATTCCGAAGAATACAATCCCAAGCCTGGCTTAATTGCTGGAACTTTTTCGGGAACCACTGTTGCGATGAGCACAGGCATGGAAATGATCAAAATGTTGGTCAGCGAAAATTATTTAGGCCCCAAGGGGCGCGTCTTGCAAATTCATTCGCGCTTTGTTGCGGGAATTAAAAAATTAAACGATTCCAGCTGTAAAAATAAAGCACAAGACGCGGGTGGAATGGGTCTGATGGTGGCGTTTACCCCTTTCGAGGGAAAAAAAGAAGAAATCGATTCGTTTATGAAAAAACTTTTCCACAACGGTGTCATCGGATTTACTTGTGGCAAGGGTCCTTATCGTTCGCGCTTTTTAATTCCAGCTTGCATCACCGACACTGAAATTGATCAGGCCTTGGAAATTATTGAAAGAACTCTTCTTGAAGGTCCCTAACGAAACCATTGCCATCTTTCGAAAATTAATTTCCTTGGACAGTTCGCCCAGTCATGGAACTTTCGAGCTGGCAGATTATTTACGTCAGCAAGCCGAAGGCTTGGGTTTTCATTGCGAATTAGAAGAAGCCGTTCATCAAGGTCGACACGAAGCCAATTTATGGATCAGACCTGCACGCGAATTTATAGCCAGCGACGGCAAAGATTATTTATTGTTGCAAACGCATTTGGACACAGTCGAACCAGGTGCTTTTCATCGCTGGAGCAAAAATTCCCAAAACCCCTTCGAAGCCGTCATTGAAAACGAACAGATCTTTGGCATCGGCACTGCAGAGACAAAATTAGATTTTTGGTGTAAGATAGAAGCCTTGTCGGAATTTCTGCACACACACAAAAATAAAATTAAACAAATTCCAGTTTTACTGGGAACATACGGCGAAGAAAACGGAATGGCGGGGGCTTTGCGCGCCATCCGCCGTGGAAAATTACAATTTTCCAAAGCCCTAATTTCAGAGCCCACCGACAGTCGCCTGGTCAATACCGCCAAAGGTTTTGCCCGCATTGAAATTCAAGTGGCATTGAAGGCAGAAGAAATTGAATTTCGCAAAGCCCATGATTTAAAAGAAAGCACTTCAACCCAAAGCCGAATGTTTCACGGCAAATCGGCGCACTCGTCGCATCCCGAAGAAGGCGACAGTGCCATTCGAAAAATGCTGGGGTATTTGCGCTATCTGCCCGAAGGCGTTGTGCTGATGGAAATGGACGGGGGCGAAAGTTTTAATTCGGTTCCTGCCCAATCTTTTTTAGAATTAGAAATCACTTCGTTGCAACAGACCGCTGCATTTCGAATTGGCAAAATTTATGAAAAATTAATGATGATTGAAACCGAGTTGTCATTATTGACGGATTTCAGATTTAATCCTAACAAAGCCACCATAAATATTGGCCGAGTGCGAACTCATCCAGAAATGATTAGTTTTGAAGGCTGTTTCCGCTGGCCGCCAAGTGTGGGAAATGAAGTTATGGAATCTTGGCTGTTGGAATTAAAAAAAGTTTGCATCGAACAAGGCGCCACACTGCAGGTTTTGGATTTTCGCAGGCCCTTTTCAACCGAGACCACTTCAGAATTTGTTCTAGATTTACAGAAAATATTAAAAGCTTTAAGTTTAAATTCCGATGTGGAATCACAAGCGTCGGCCAACGAGGCCAGTCTTTTTTCCCGACTTGGAATCGAGTGTTTGTGTTTTGGCCCGGGTCGCAAGCAGGGCAATGTGCATACGCCTTTTGAACATGTGGCCTTAAATGATTTACACACGGCCAAAGAATTCTACATCAAGGTTTTAGAAAGGTATTGTTTATGAGTTTTGTTGTTCGCCCCGTTGATCATGATGATTTAAATCAGCTTTACGATTTGGCCAGGCAGTTTCATTTGCTGAATTTGCCCGGTGATAAAAAAGTTTTAACACGAAAAATTGAAATCAGCCTGCAATCTTTTTCTAACGAACTAAAAAAAGATCAAAGTGAATACTTATTTGTGCTAGAAGATAACGAACAAAAACAAATCGTGGGCAGTTCGCTGATTCAAGCCAAACACGGCAACGAAGATGTGCCCCATAGTTATTTTAAAATTTTTGAAAAAAAACATTACAGTACGGATTTGGGCATTGGATTTATTCACCAAGCCTTAAGAATTCAAATTGATTTTGATGGGCCCACAGAAATCGGCGGATTGTTGGTGGATAAGTCTTACCGCAAACGCCCCGAAAAATTGGGCAAGCAAATTTCCTTATCGCGATTTTTATATATGGGAATGCATCCGGATAAATTCACCCCGAGAGTTTTGTGCGAACTGACTCCGATTTTAACCGAAGAAGGGCGCAGCGAATTTTGGGAAGCCCTTGGGCGCAGATTTACCGGATTGAATTATCAAGAAGCCGATCGACTTTCGCAGACTCATAAAGGTTTTATTGAAAGTCTTTTTCCCGACGAAGATATTTATATGTGTTTGTTGGACGCACAGGCGCGCACGGCAGTCGGGCGAGTGGGCGAACACACCAAACCTGCGCAACATTTACTGGAAAGCATCGGGTTTAAATATTTAAACGAAGTCGATCCCTTTGATGGCGGACCTCATTATGGGGCGCAGCTAAAAGATGTATTGCCGATTAAGTTGGGCCGCAATTGCAAAATTAAATTGGGAAATTCTTTTCAAACACGAATGTTGGTTGCAACTTATAAACCGAATTTTAAATGCGCATTGGTATTGGCAGATATTCAAGGCGATAAAATTATTATTTCCGAACGCGATCGTAAAATTTTAGACACCGAAGAAGGCGAAGATGTTTATTGTTCGCCATTCAACTTTAGTCAGACAGGAGCCCACCATGAAAGAGCTTAAATTTTTAGGGGATTATATTAATGGCCAGTGGGTTTTGCCATTGCATGCAGACGGAGAAATAAAAAACCTAAGTCCTGGGGATTTAAGTGATCAGTTGATGACGGTGAAATTCACTCATTCGCACATTGACGAAGCCTGTGCTGCAGCCAAAAAGGCCTATTTGCCTTGGGCGCGATTAAGTTTGGATGAAAGAAAAGTTTATTTAAAAAGATTGCTGGAAGTTTTCAAAGCTGAAGAAAGTGCAATGGCTGAAATCATTGCTCGCGATACCGGAAAACCTTTGTGGGATGCTACCAACGAGGCAAAATTATTGGCAGGAAAAATTGATATCACTGCAGATTATTCTTCCAAATTAATTGCCGAAGAACGCATTACCAATGCCTTGCCAAATGTCGACGGAGTGATTCGCTACAAATCGCGCGGCGTGATGGCGGTGCTTGGGCCATTTAATTTTCCAGCGCATTTGCCCAATGGGCACATTGTTCCCGCACTGCTTGCTGGAAATACAGTGGTATTTAAACCTTCCGAACAAACGCCGGCCGTCGGTCAATTTTACGCCGAATTAATTCATCGGGCTCAATTCCCCGTGGGTGTTTTCAATTTAGTTCAAGGGGACGGCGCCAGTGGCAGAAAATTAGTTGTGCACGAAGATGTCGACGGAATTTTATTTACCGGATCTTACGAAGTCGGTTTAAAAATTAAACAAGAAACCGTGAATCATTATTGGAAAATCTTGGCGTTGGAAATGGGCGGAAAAAATGCGACGGTCGTTTGGGACGATGCCGATATGGACAAAGCGATTTACGAATCTTTGATCGGCGCCTATATGACCACGGGGCAAAGATGCTCGGGCACCAGCCGAATTTTGGTGCATGAAAGTATTGCAGAAAAATTCATCGACCGATTTTACCGCAGTTCAAAAAAAGTCACGATCGGTCACTGGTCAGAAAATCCATTTATGGGATCTCTGGTCAGTGCTGCCAGTATGGAAAAATACATTCGCTTTCAAGAAATCGCCAACCGCGAAAATTGCGAAAGCCTTATGCGTGGCAAAGCCTTGGAATTAAAACACAAAGGTTACTACGTAACCCCGAGTATCCATTTGGTAAAAAAATTCGATCCCAATTCAGTTTACCAAAAAAGCGAAATCTTCGGACCGAATGTGGCGATTTACACAGTAAAAAACTTTGACGAAGCCATGACCATTGTGAATTCAACTGGATTTGGTTTAGCGATGAGTTTATTTAGTAAAAATGAAAATCTATTTAAACAAGCTTTGGTCGAAGCGCGAGTGGGATTGCTGAACTGGAACCGCACCACCAACGGAGCAAGTTCAAAACTGCCCTTCGGCGGCATGGGAAAATCTGGCAACGATCGACCATCAGCGCATTTCGCCATTCAGTATTGCACAGTGCCCGTTGCAAGCTTGGAAGATCGCACCGAGTTCGATCGCTCGGCCATGATGAAGGGACTTAGTTTAGAGGATTAGAAGCAAATTCGGTGGTCGGAAGTGCCTATCCGAAATTAGGATCAAGTTAATAGCTGACCTTATTTAAATCCATTTCGCGCAGGACAAAATCTTGCAAACAATCAGCGCATGGAAAATCGCAAAGAACTTGGTCAAGAATTTTGGCAGCTGAAAATAGATTTAGATCGCACCAACCCAAAACCGAATATGAAAACTGAGCTGATGCTTTCCTTTCGACAGATCGGGGGTGTGCAAGTGCTTATTGCGTATACGCTTGATGGAGGAAGTTTTTTTGTTCTTTGCCGTCAGGTAAAGCAGAAAGTTTGGATCGAGGCAGACAGTGCTGGGTTTCCAGAAATGAAAGAGTTTTGTTCAAAATGGCTGAATGCAAAAACTCGTGGCTTAGATTTTTCATCGACAAAAGAAGCACAGAAGGTTGCGGATGAATTAAGACGGGTATTCGGAACCTTCTTCATCGTTGGGAAAAATTCCTGATGCAAGTTGTGTAAGTTCTTTTTTAAGAGCTTCTAAATCTACTCCTGTTTTTCTGCGAAAATAAAATTCTGTTGTTTCTTTGCCGATATAGTTAGCCGACTTTGTATATGTATTCCCCACATACCAAATCTCGTCGATTTCCATCCGACTAATCCGAATAAAATTTTTGTTTTCATTCCATAAATCCAAGGCTGTATTATACAAAATATCCGGATCTTGGAAATGCTTGATGCTTACAATTTCAAGTTGGTCATCGAGTGCCACCAATATCCCGCAATTAGGTTCCACTTGCAATTCTGCGCAATATTTTTGGAAAGCCTCGTTGTCGGTCATAAGATCTAATCGGAAAGAATCGAGTGGCAGTTAAATTTTCAGGACTTAAGTTCGGTGGTCGGAGGCCTTATCCGAAATCAGGATCAAATAAATAAGAGATCTTATTTAAACTCATTTCGCACAGGACAAAATTTTGCAAACAATCAGCGAATGGAAAATCGCAAAGAATTTGTTCAAGAATTTTGGCAGCTGAAAATAGATTTGGATAGCACCAACCCAAAACCGAATATGAAAACTGAGCTGAAGCTTTCCTTTCGACAGATCAAAGGTGTGCAAGTGCTTATCGCGTTTACGCTTGATGGAGGAAGTTTTTTTGTTCTGTGTAGTAAAGAACCCAAGGACCGTTGGTTCAAAGCAGACAGTGCGGGGTTTCCGGAAATGAAAGAATTTTGTGCAAAATGGCTGAATGCGAATACCCGAGGCTTAGATTTTTCCTCAACAAAGGAAACGCAAAAGGTTGCGGATGAATTAAGACGAGTATTTGGAACTTTCTTCATCGTTGGGGAAAATTCCTGATCCAAGTTGTGTAAGTTCTTTTTTAAGAGCTTCTAAATTTACCCCTGTTTTTCTGCGCAATTCGAAAAATCTTGTCGCCTTGTTTATATAGTTAACGGTTGTGTCGTAGGTATTTCCAGCATACCAGATCTCGTCCGTTTGCATTCTACTAATCCGAATAAAATTCCGGCTCTCATTCCATAAATTCATTGCTTCATTATACAAAACATCTGGATCTTGGAAATGCGTGATGCTTAGAATCTCAAGTTGATCATCCAGTGCAACCAATATTCCGCAATTAGGTTTGACCTGCAATTCTGCGCAATATTTTTGGAAAGCCTCATTATCGGTCATAAGATCTAATCGGAAAAAATTAGGCTGCAGTTAAATTTTCAGGACTTAAGTTTGGCTATATCTGTTTTAAAATATTTATGGCTAAGTCGGTAACGGCTGGTGCGAGCTTTCCCGAATTTGACAAGCCATTCTTGTTGAACGCCGGCACAAAGAAAACGCACTGCCGAGCGATTGGAAATATCGAGTGCTTCGGCAAACTGGTTGCTGGTAAAACTAGATTTCTGGAAATGAGTCTGCGCTATCGGAAACATTTGCAAAAGTTTGTGTTGCAGATTTTTTTGCAAGTAGATTTTTTTTATTGGGACGTCAGACTTAGGACATAGGATTGCCAAGGGAAAATCATTTGCTGCTTTCAGTTGAAAAAAACCAGCTTCTTCGTGGATGATCAAGGGAATTTTATTTTTCACAAAATACCTCCGCAACCTTTGCAATCCCTGATAAATTCGATCCACCGAATATTTCGGTGAAAAATATTCACCGGGAAAACATTTTTCAAAAAGATCCAGAACACTGCGCGGTTGATAAAAATCGGAACTTAACACCAAAAAAATTCGGTGGGGCAGTTGATCTTGTTTCAGTGGTAATTGCGAAAATGAATTTTCCCCAGTCTGTCGGTGAATCCAGTTTTTGCGACTGTCGCCGGCAAGCTGCCACAAGTATTCTTCCGGCAGATCCGTTGTTTGTTTCCCCATTTTTTCTAAAAGTTTTTTCCGAAAAGACTCGATCGGGGTTCCGAAATACAGACGATGAAAAATAATTGGATCTTTGGTGGCCAGCATTAAATAGTAATCGCAGTCGCGAATTTGCTCCCAAAACTTTTTTTCTTCGGCGCGCTTTTTAAGACTAAGCATATTTTGAATTGCAGCTTTGCTATTCCTAGTTTTAAACAGCATTACGGCAGCTTGAGTTTTTTGAACGAAAAATAAATCCAAAGTGTCGGACTGTGGCAGAACAGATGCTGCATCGACGAGGTATCTTTCGGCCTGAACATAATTTCCCAACAGCATTTCGGCCTGGCCAAGAAGTTCCAGGGTATTGGAATACAGTAAAAAGTTTTTTTCTTTGAAAGTTATTTCTTTTAATTCCTGCAAAATCGGTGCGGCCTGCTGGATATCTTCTAAAAATACATAACCCACGGCCAAATTTACTTTTGCAATCAAAGATTCGTAAGTATCGCTGGAAGATTTTTTTAAAAAATCTTTTAAATAAATGGCTGACTGTTCAAAATCCCAACGCGCAATATGTGCAAAAGCCTTAAACATCGAAACCTGCGGATATTGATCCGCAGAAATTTCATCCAAAATTGCATGCGCCTCTTGCAGCATTTCACAGCGAATCAAACAAGCGGCGTATTCGATTTTTTCGGATTCCGTTGCAACCACTGGCTTTGTTGCTGGCGGGCGAACGATGGGGTTTAGTAGTTTTAAACCAAGCTGAGACCGACTTAATCTGCGCGCAATTCCCGCCAGCCCCAACAAGTCAGTTCTTGTAATATGGCCTGTTAAAATCAGATTCAGCTGAGCATTGGCTTCGGCATGGAAGCCCTTCCGGATTAATAAATCTAATTGGTTTAATTCAAGTTTTCTCATTTATATTCAGCCAAAATTATATCAGTTTTATTTTATAACGCAACGCATATAATGGCCAACAGGAAGGGCGCAAAGGAAACGCCTGGTCCGAAATGAGACAATTTTTGTCCATTGTGTCGATAGCAGGCGATTCTGTCTCCCTAATTGTTAAGCGATTCTGTCTCGTGTGTATATTTAAGCAGCATCGCGGATATAGCGCGAGGGCTGTTGGACTTTTTCTAGATGAAGCTCCCGTCCCGCAAAGAAAATCTTCG
>JBBQHD010000066.1:0-15702 GCA_038323665.1 Bdellovibrionales bacterium | reverse complement strand
CTGGCGCGGCCCCGATACAAAAGCCATCTTAGATCTTTTGATTGCCAACCTTTGGATGGCTGTCTGCAGGTATCTTTCTTTTAAAAGCTTCATCCGACCAAAATGCCTTCAGACGGCAATTAAGTCAAGACCAAATTGCCGTCTGAAGGCATTTTGGTCGGGCTGGGTTTCGGCTTTGAAACGAACAGTATTTTTCATCATTTCATCGTTTTTTCTAGTAATTTACCAAAACTTCCATTAGGGTCGGCTCAAATTTATTCATGAAGGAGGTTTTTTGTGAACATTCGTTCTTTGGTTCTTTCGGGATTTTTAGTGTTGGGGTTTGCGGCGGCACACGCTGCACCGGCTGCTGCCTATAAGAAGGATATAAAAGCGTTTAACTCTTGGGTTGCGAAACTCAATGGCGATGCCGAATTGAACAGTAAAAAAACTAATTACATCAGTGATAAATCTCAGGGATCGGTTAAGCCTCAGACTCCAAAATTCAATAATATCAATGGGCCAGTTTTGGATGTCTTAACAGATGTTGAATATGTCTGCAGTGCTTGCAGTGATGACACTCTTGATGCCACTAAGTTTTGCGGCAATTATGATTGGATTGCGGGCGACTGGGTTGGAACTCCTGAAGAAGAATATTGTTTTGCATCTTCCTTGGTCAACGTTTCGACTCGAGGAAAAGTTGGCTTGGACAGTGCTCAAGAAGCCTTGATCGGCGGTTTTGCAGTTCGTGGCGGCAGCAGATTGGTCGTCATTGATGCCAAAGGTCCTTCTTTGCGTCCTTTTGGAATTCCGGCAGCAGTTTCCGATCCCTATATCGAAATTTACGATCAAAACGGTGTTAAAATTTACGAAAATGATGATTGGGTTAATCAAGATAACGATCGTCTTTACCAAAATTTGTTAAACTCTGGTTATGCACCAACCAGCAATTTAGAATCTGCCGTGATTGTCACTTTGCCCGAAGGAAACTACACCGTCGTAGTTCGTGGCTATCAAGGTGCTGTCGGGGTTGGAATTGTCGAGGTTTACGACCTGGATGCCCCATCTGCAAATAAACCAGCACGAAAGAAATTAAACTTAAAATAGTTTATTGATGTGCAATGCGTTTTTTTCCAAAGCGCATTGCAATGCTTACTTTGGAATTACCAATCTTGCGCCGGCGAAAATATTGCCGGCTTTGCGGATTTTGTTTCGTTTTAAAATATCCTCGATTTCAACATTGTATTTGTTGGCAATTTTTTCCAGATTTTCCCCACGTTTTACAATATGCACAACCGGTTTTGCATTTCTTAAACCCCCGCTTTGTTTGGGCGAATCGTCTTTTTTACTTTCCGATTCACTTTCCGTATTCGCAGCATCGACTTTCGGTAATTTTAATTTTGCACCAGCTTTGATCATTTTATTTCGAGCTAAATTATTGGCCTTAACCAATTCATCAATCGAAGTATTGTATTTATCCGCAATGCTGGTCAGCGAATCACCCGATTGAACCACGTAAAATTTGGGCGAAACATTTTCTGTCGGTCTGGATTCACGTTCTTTTTGCGAAACTTTTGTCTTGCGTTCTTTCGCTGGCGTGCGATCTGGAGCATAAACAGTGGATCCGACTTTTAATCTTTTTCCCTTAGGCAAATCATTTAAATCACGCAAATAAGCAACACTGGTTTTAAATTTTCTGGCGATGGTGTGCAGTGAATCGCCTCGACGAATGCGGTAAGCTTGCTGATCTTTTTGATCAGCAACATAATCCACTTTGTCGGGTTTTGCGTCCACTGCGGCTGCAATTGCTTGTTCTGCTTGGCCGACGGGAATTCTTAAACTTAATTTATTGGTGGAATCCATCGGCGCAATTTCGCCTTTGAATTTTGGATTCAGCGCTTTGAAATCTTCGTAGTTCACATTTAATTTATCGGCCAGAACGCGCATATTGACGGCGTTAGTTAAAGTCACGCTGTCGAATTCCAATGGTGGCAAATAATCGATGTCTTCAAATCCATATTTTTCGGGGTTTTTTCCAATTAACTTTGCAGCAATAAATTTGGGAATATAATTGATGGTTTCTTTGGGGAAACGATTCTTGCGGGCAAGCTCCCAAAAATCTCGGGTTTGGTGCTCCATGACTTCGCGTTTGACGCGATTTTCACCCACGTTGTAAGACGCCATGGCCAAATACCAAGAACCAAAACCGCTATACAATCCTTTGAAATAATCGGCCGCTGCTTGGGTTGCCAAAATCGGATCGCGGCGTTCGTCGACCAAACGATTGATTTGCAAACCATAGCGTTTTCCTGTGCCGCGAATAAACTGCCAATACCCAACTGCCGAGGCATGGCTGAAGGCATTGGAAACAAAACCCGATTCAATCAGGGCGATATAAAATAAATCTTCGGGCAAACCATTTTCCCGCAAAACTTTTTTCATCATTTTTTCATAACGAGTCGAACGGGCCAAATATCTTTCCATATGGGGACGGCCTTTGCCTTGGAAATAGATAATCCATTTTTCGACATTCGAGTTTACTTCGGTGGGGATAATGCTTAATTCCTTATCCACCAATTCCGGCGCCTGAGGATCGGCCAAATGGAACGAAGGCAGTGGGTTCGGCGCCGGCAGAAGGGCCGCATCACTTTCGGCATTGGCAGTAGTATTGCTTGGAGCTGCAGGAGTCGAAGCGCTGTTGCTCGGTGTTGTCGGACGAATGCTACAAGCACCCAAAGAGATAATGAGGCCCGCGCAGAATAGAATTCGAAACATGGAGGACTCCCTTCAAAGAACCATCATAGCCTTTATCTTTTTCGATCACAAACAATTGGGCTTATATTTTTTTGCAAAAAATAAGGCCTTTGGTCCAGAATGCCGTCAGACTAATTCATGAGTTAAATTTTTTTTAATTTGGTGGGGATTCTTGGTTATTTTGGCAGGTTGCGTGACGGGACCGAAGTTGAATACCAAAAATCATTGTAGGGCATCGACTGCGCAAGCAAATCCTGTTCGTCGTAACTTTCGACAGCCATTTTTGCAGATAACCGATCGAAACTTCTACAACAATTTCTGGCAATGCCGTTCAAGTTAAGAAAAATATTTAGCGGATTATTTCACGGATTTTCAAGTCGAACACAATGCGAGCATTACCTGCGCCGAACCTCGATCTAAAGATTTAAAAAGGAAAACCGAATCCTGCGGCAAACCCAAAGCATCTCGCAACGTTTCGATTTCAAAAAAAAATCATTCGGCTGCGGACCAGGGTTGCTGTCAGCTTGTAGATCCCGGCACATATTAAAAACATGAATCACATTTCTCGAAAGGCACGCCGTTCTTTTTGATATCACTACTCGCGTTAGAAAATAAAAATTATTGACGAGTTTTCTTAGTAATTAAATACGCCTAATTTAGTTTATTCTTTACTGTGAATCTGTTTTTTCGAATTTTCCTTAAACTTCCGCCAATTGCCCGATTCGTGCGTTTAAAATGAAATTTTATTTGTCGATTCGTGATCTAAGAAAACCCAAAAATTGCATTTTAAAAACCTGTGATAAGTTTTTTCTACTTCGATTTAAGAAGTAGAAATGAGGATGTGTGCTGGAAGGATATGATTACTCTAAAGAAGTTCAATTGGAATTTTGGTCTGAATTATCTGAAGTTGGAAACTCTGTGCTCTCGAGCATTTCGACGCAAATGAAATCCGTTGCTAATGAAAAATCCTTTGAAAAAGAGAAATCTTATTCGCAAGAGAAAACCCAGTCGAAAGATGAAGCCGTCAAATCCCTGGATAACACAGCCCTTATCGCGGAAATCAGACAAGCTGCCAAAAACGAACAAGATCTAACCTTGCAGGTGATCGAGCTGATTGCCGAAATCAACCGAAGAAAGATTTTTCTAAAATTAGGCTTTAGCTCGCTGTTCGATTTTGTAACCAAAGATTTAGGCTACGAACCATCTTCAGCCATGCGCAGAATTCAAGCAGCTCGTGCGATTTCAGAAATTCCAGAATTAAAGGAAAAAATTGCGGATAAGTCTTTGAGTCTTTCGGTCGTTTCCCAGGGCCAGAATTTCTTAAATAAGAAAGCCAGCGATTCTGGCAAGAAGATCTCGATTGCAGAAAAAACCGAGCTTTTTAAAAAACTGGAAAACAAATCCACCCGGGAAGCTGAGAAAGAATTATTTAAACTTGCTCCCGAGCTTTGTCTAAAATCCAAAGAACAGGAAAAAGTCCTATCTGAAAATTTAATTGAACTTCGCTTTGTTATAGATAAGGAGACCAAAGAAAAAATGGATGAATTAAAACTTTGGATGTCGCACCAAAATCCTGATATGACCCAAGCTCAGTTTTTTAAGGTAATAGTTGGAAAACTGCATGGCCAGTTAGCTAAAAAGAAATCGGTTCAAGATAAATCCGACCAAGATAGTTCTGTTCAAGGTAAATCGTCTCAAGATAGGTCCGCTCAGGTTAAATCCAATAAAGATAAATCTCCGCAAGAGAAATCCAGCCAAAACAAATCGACCGATGCTCCTCAAGTCGAGCAGGATGCGAGCATTACCGGCGCCGAACCTCCCGCTGAAATTTCAAAAGAAAAACTAAATCCCATCGCCTCGCAAAGTCAGGCCCTAAATAAACCCAGCCAAAAACGATCTCGTTATATCTCGGCTTCGGTAAAAAAACTGGTTTGGCAGCGGGATCAGGGCTGTTGTCAGTTTGTGGATTCTGGCACCCAGAAAAAATGTCAATCTCGTTATCAAATCCAGTTGGATCACATCGTTCCGTTTCGGCATCTGGGGGATAATTCCACCGCAAATTTGCGGCTGCTTTGTGGGAAACACAATCGCGCTCGCGATTAGGTTATTTTCATCTGCAAATTTAGACATTCGATGCTCTCTGTTTTCATGATTTAGATTTAGCATTCTGGATTAAACAGGCTGAATCTAAT
The DNA here is from genome assembly GCA_038323665.1 of Bdellovibrionales bacterium. GTDB lineage: Bacteria > Bdellovibrionota > Bdellovibrionia > Bdellovibrionales > Bdellovibrionaceae > JBBQHD01. The sequence continues at coordinate 10,777 of JBBQHD010000066.1, read as the reverse complement.
AGGCTGGATTAAACAGGGTATGCTAAATCCAGCCTCGATTAAATAGGCAAGACTTAGCAGACCGAATTAAACAAAATTAATTTTAAACTAATTTGTATTGAAGCCTTTGTTTAACCAACAAGTCCGGTAATGCCAATTACTTTACCGACTGCAAAATTGCTTCTAAAACCTGCAGCGTGTCTTTTGCTTCGCTGGAAATTCTTTGCGGTTCTTTCAAAGGATTTATGATTTCATCGGGGGCAAAGGCCAAGGTTTGAAAGAAAATAAATTTTTCGTTCAAATCCTTGCCGTATTTTACTCGCAGCTGTGGCGGTAATGCGGAAAGCAATTCCGAGGCTTCGACGTCGCGCATTTCTGATTCGGGAAACAACATATGAAATACGAATGCATACAGCTGCAAAATATCTGCGCCGACTTGTCTGGGTTCTGCAAAGCCTTTTTTCTCGATGGTCTTAACTTTTTCGCGCCACTTTTCTTCCCAACCTCGGAAAGGTTTTTCTTTGTAGTTGCGCCAAAATCTGATGACGAAGAAAAATCCACTTAATACAAAAGCCAATAACCACCAAACATTTAATCCACTTCGGGATTGCTGAAAAAACGAACTGCTTAAATTGGTTTCTGGGTCTGGCAAGGACCAAACTGGTTTTGCAACTTCCGCCGCAGGTTTTGTTTTATTTTGTGCTAAATTTTCACCGGTAGCTGCGCCTTCGCTGACTTGGAAACTGAAGGCCTGAGAATTTTTGGTCACGTATTTTTTTAAACTTGGATTAAAATACGCAAAAGAAAATGCCGGCACTTCGATCGTGCCTTTTTTTCTGGGAATTAAAATAACTTCGAAAACTTTGTCGCTGCGGCCGTCTTTGTAGAAATGTGAATCCGATTTGGTTTCAAAAACTTCGACACCTTCTGGCCAGGGAAGTTTCGGCAGCTCGATCAGCTTAGCGTTTCCGTGTCCTTCGAATTTTATTTTAACTGGGAAAGGCTGATTAATAAACGCCGTGGATACATCCATACTGGCAGCAATATCAAAATCCCCCACAGCACCTGAAAAGAAACTGGGTTTTCCTTCTGTTGGCAATGCTTTTACCTTAATCGTCACGCGCGGGGAAGTGCGGGTGTATTCATAGGCTTGTCCCAAACCAAATCCAGAATTGGTTGGCAGTCGCACCCTTGCTTTGACTTTGAATTCGTCAATCACCACTTCACCCGGTCGCAGCGGAAACAATGCATGAGACGCCATCAATGCTTTTTTAAACGGAATACCGTTTACAATTTCTTCTGCAAATTGAATGGTGGGATTTTCTTCGATGGTTTCTTTCCAAAACCCCCTTAGGTCTGGGAATTTTACGCGGTCGATGGAATCCATTTGTCCGCGTGTTGCCAAAAACCACGAGGCTGTTATTTGTTCGCCTTCATAAACTTCGGTTTTATCTAATTCAAGTTGCACAAAAAAAGATTCGTTGGCGCTTCCGGGTCCAGATTTATACTGTGGATTGCTGGGAACTGCATAACGTGGTTGCAGTTGCTGTCCACGCTGTTGCAGCAACTGACGAAAAAGTTGTTGTTCCATTTCATCCATCGCATCAAAGGGATCTTCGCTGATAGTTCCACGACGATTGCCTTTGGCCACATTTCCTTGTCCTGACTTGGCAACATTAACCGCAATGGGTTTCGAGGTAATATTTTTTCCGTCCACGGTGATTTGAAATCCTGAAATTTGTGTTTTACCCGCCTTCAGCGCGCGCACAGGATATTGATAATCTTTGCGAATCTGAGTCTTCCAATCCATTCCCTTGTCAGTGCTGACCATATTGCGAACACTTCGTTGCACGACAGAGGGCGGTCCCAACTGTTCGAAAAAACCTAGTTCGCCAGGCTTAACATCGCTGACTTCAAAAGAACTTTCATCAAAAACAGAAAGAATCAAAACCGCTTCGTCGCCAACGCCAACTTGGGCGGGCTCTAATTTCATTTCAACTTGCACCGCCATCGAGGCAAGACTTGTAAAAATTAAAATTAAAAAACTACCAATCTTTATCATGCCGTTCCTCCTTTCGATTCTTTTGGAAATAATTCTTACGAATTTTTTTCTCTTGCTGGCGGATTTCTTCTAAAATCTTTTGTGCATCCCCCGGAGTCAAATTCGCAGTTTTATCATTGGGCTTATCTTTGGGATTGTCTTTAAAATCTTTGGGTTTATCCTGCTTATCGGATTCGGAATCCTTTTTATCTTCGGATTTATCCTTGTCCTTGTCGCCCTTGCCTTTGCCCTGGCCGGGATCCTTTTTACTGTCCCCAGATTTTTGATCCTGTTTTTGCTGCTGTTGCTGCTGTTGTTGAATCAACAGCTCAATATTGGTTTTAATCTCTTTTGAATCTGGATCAATTTCTAGCGCTTTTTGATACCAGAACAATGCTTCATCATATTTTTTTGCTTTGCCAAAATAAAATCCTAAATTAAATCGCGGAAAGAATTTATCTGCCCCTTCCGCATATTTTTCTGCGTTCAACAATCCTGAAATCGTCTGCTCGTTTTGTCCCAGTTCTGCGTCCGCAATTCCCATATTCATATGGGCTTCATAGCGTTTTGGTTCTTCCTGCAAAAGTTGTTGCCATTCATCATGAGCTTGCGACATCTGAGTATTTTTAAATTGCTCGATCGCATGTTTATTTTTTAACCAATAGTCAATATCACCACAAGAACTTAAAAATAAAATTGCCAAAATGCCCAAGACAGCACGTTCGCCGATTAAAAATTCAAACATGCCCAGTAAAATCGCCAGAAATAAAAAGATCTGATATTTTTCTTCATACTCGGTATTTAATTTGGAATCAAAAGTAGACTTTTCATATTCTTTGATCTTATCCACCAAGCTTTTCACACTTTCCCCGCCAAATTGGGAAAAGAAAAATTCTCCTTTGCCGACTTCGGCCAGTTTTCTTAAGGCTTCACCATTTACTTTGGTAATGATCACTTCGCCGGATCGATCTTTTTTAAAATCTTTTAAATAACCCAGATTGTCGCGCACAGGGATTTTCCCACCCGCTTGGGTTCCGTAAGCGACCGTGATTAAATGAAAACCAAGTTCTGCCAATTTCTGCGCTTTGCTGATGGCGCCGGGTTCTTGATCTTCCCCATCGCTGGCCATGATAATCACGCGAGTGGTTTTCAGTTTTGGCCCGGCGGTAATTCCGCCGCGGTTAAAGGCGTCTTCGGCAACACTTAGCGCGCATTCAAAGCAAGTTCCTTGATTGGTCATCATATCGGGCGAAGCAGAATCCAAAAATAATTTTAAAGCCCCCGGATCCGTGGTCAACGGCGACAACAATGTTGCATTGCCGGCAAAAATCACAATACCGATGCGATTTCCATTCAGTAGATCAATTAATTTAGAAATTTCTAGTTTAGCTTGTTCCAATCGGCTGGGTCTGGAATCTTCGGCCAACATGCTTTCTGAAACATCCAAAGCAAAAATAATTTCAATGCCTTCGACCTTCATTTCATTTTGCACCGTCCCTGCTTGTGGACGCGCCAAGGCGATAATAAGAAAAAACACCGACAGGGATTGCAGCAAACGTTTGCGGCGTCGTTTGGGTTCAGACACAGAACGCGTGAATTTTTCAAATAGATGTTGCCCCAGTAATTGCGACAGCATCTTTTTAATGCGAACAGAAAATATCTTTGCCACAATTAAAAATGCTGGGATTAGCAGCAGTAAATAAAAAGCAAAGGGATTTGCAAAACGAAGCATTTAAGGTTTCCTTCTTAAAATCGTTTGGCCTAAAAACATTCCTGCCAAGTAAAGCACCACTGCCGACCACAGCCAAATCAAGTATTTTTCATCATACAAAGTATATTTCTGCACATCGATCTTGGTTTTTTCCAGCTGATCGATGTCATCAAAAATTTCGGTAAACATTTTTTCTGAATCAGCACGATAAAATTTGCCACCCGTTTCCCTGGCCATTTTCTGCAGCAAGTCTTCGTTAATGGTGGAATCAAAGGGCTGATAAATTTTAACCTTTCGCCCAAAAGCATCGCGCTGAATAATCGGAATTCGCGTGGGCCCACTTTTGCCAATGCCAATCGAGTAAATTTTTATATCCATTTGTTTAGCAATATCAATTCCGGTTTCGGGATCAATGGTGCCGCTGTTGTTTTCCCCGTCGGTTAGAAAAATCACCACACGACTTTTCGCCTTGGAATCTTTCAGTCGACCGCAGGCATTGGCAAGCCCAACTCCAATGGCGGTTCCATCTTTGATGCGAGCCTCTTGGGCCGTGGTGATATCAGCTAATCTTTCTAGAATCAGCTGTGTGTCCAAAGTTGGTGGAACCACGGTGAAAGATTCACCGGCGAAAATCACCAGACCCAAACGGTCGTTCTGCCTGCGTTTAATAAAATTTTCGATGGTGGCCTTGGCTGCTTCTAAACGCGTGCGCGGTTCCATATCTTCGATCAACATCGAATCGGAAATATCTAGGGCAAAGACGATATCAATCCCATCCACAGATTTTTGTACTTTGGATTGCGCTTGTCTGGGGCGCGCCAAAGCAACGATCATTAACAAAATCGCCAAGCCCATCAGAACCCGTGGCAAATCATACAGATAATTTTTAAACGAATATGATTTTAAATTGCGTAAGTTTAAACTAACCGCCAATCCAGGGTTTTTTTGGGGCTTGTAAAAATACCGCCAAAACAGCAGCCCAGCAAAAACCGGAATCAACCACAATGCTGCAGCACTAAACCAAACCATTACAGCACTCCCTGTTGCAATAAGCTGCGCTTACGATCCAATTTATCCAAGACAACGCGGAATCGACTTAAAATACTGCGCAGATCTTTTGCATAAACTACGGCTGCGGGATCATTTAAAGCATAAATTTCTTTTTGCAAACGCTGAATTTGCAATTCCAATGCTTCTTCCCTTTGCGAAAGTTTTTTCTTACGCAGTTCCTGCAGCACCTGGGCTGAATGGAAATCAAAAAACCATTTTTTCAATAAATCATAAAATGCGATCTGCAGAAATGTTTTTAATTTTTCGGCAATGGCAGCTAAATTTTCTTTTTCAATCAAACCGTCCTGGTCCAATTTATGTTCGCGCAGCAATCTGCGCATTTGAATTTCTATTTCTGAAAAAATATTTTTGGATTTGGTCCATTGACCGACTAATTTTAAAATTTCTTTCTTCTTCTTTCTTTGGCGCCAAAAAAATCCGATCGCCAAAGTCAGTGCAGCCAAACCAAGCAATAGGCAAATCCATAAACTAATGGGCGTTCGACTGCCGACCGGCCCCCATGGCCCTAGCATTTGCGGTTTTTCTTTTTGTGCTTCCAAAACTGTGTGAATTTCGAAATCCACAGGTGGCAACATTAATTTGTGTCCGTCAGATACCAACTGCAAATCTTTGAAAGAATATTTTCCCACTAAGTAAGACGAAAATTTAAACAAGGCTTGATCAGGGGAAACTTTTTGCTCGACCAATTTCAGTGCAAACTTCTGTGACTCTATTGATTGGCTCTGCAAGACAAACTTTTCTGCCTTATCAAACTGATCCTTGCAGCCCAGCTCGAATAAACTTCCAACGCTGGCTGCACTGGGGATTTCTTTCCACTGACAATTGTCGCTCATCGTTTTCTCCGTGAAAAAAAGATGGAAAGTTTTTTCAATGGATCATCCAATGTTGAAATCTGAATTTCTTCGATGCCGAATTTTTTTAAAGTTTTCTTTTGCTGTTCTTCGATTTGATTTTCGGATTTTATAAAATTCTGAAATGCAGGATCTTGAACATCCAGCATCTGGGTTTCGCCGGTTTCCATATTTTCAATTTGCAGGCCTGAAATCGAGGGAAATTTTTGTTCCAAGGGATCTGAAACTCGGCAGGTGATGACTTCGTGCTTTTTTGCGAATCGCTGGAATGATTCTTCGAATTTTTGATCCTTGAAATCGCTTAAGAAAAAAACCACGGATTTTTTTTTCAAAACTCCGGTTAAAAAATCCACCGCCCGAGCAATATTGGTGGTGGCGTATTTTCTTTGCGGCACCAGCATTTCGCGGATCAAACGCAAAAAATGCGAGCGGCCTTTTTTGGGATGAATAAATAACTCGATGTCTTCGCTGAACAACAAAAGGCCTACTAAATCCCCTTGCGATAAGGCACTTATGGCCAACGCGCCGGCAATAAGGGAAACCAAATCTCGTTTAATTCCTGATTTCGAACCAAATTCCATAGACTGACTGACGTCGACCGCCAAGACCAATTGCATTTCGCGTTCTTCTTCAAATTTTTTAATAAAAGTCTTGCCGGTTTTGGCAGTTAAATTCCAGCTGATCGCGCGGACATCATCGCCAGGAACGTATTCGCGAAAATCAGAAAAGATCATACCTTGGCCGCGAAATCGACTGCGATACTGACCCAGCAATTGGGTTTTCATCCATCTGCGGGTTCTCAGTTCTATTTCGCGAACTTTTTTTAAAAGTTCGGCCTGTTTATCTTCTGCTTTCGCTAAACTCATGATGCAACTTCGACGTGCCCTAACATTTCGCGAATCAAATCATCGGTTTTAACATTTTCCGCTTCGGCTTCGAAATTTAAAATCAATCGGTGCCGCAGAACCATCAATGCCACAGCTTTGACATCATCAAAGGTTGCAAACTCGCGACCTCGCAGAAATGCACGGGCTTTGGCTGCTCGGGACAAACCAATCGTTGCTCGAGGTGACGCCCCGACTTGAATTAAATTTTTCAGGCGACTTAATCCTGCTTCGGCAGGATTTCTGGACATCATCACCAAATCGATAATGGTTTTTTTGACTTTTTCATCCAGATAAATTTGGTCCACCTGTTTCATCGTCGCCAGTAATTCTTCATGAGTCAGAATTTTTTCGACCTTCGGTTTTTCTTGCATGCTCATGCGGTCCAAAATAACTGCTTCTTCGGCGCGAGTTGGATAAGTCACGATGACTTTAAATAAAAATCGATCCATCTGTGCTTCGGGTAAAGGATAAGTGCCTTCTTGTTCCAAGGGATTCTGAGTGGCCAGAACCAAAAACGGATGATCTAAAGGATAAGATGTTTCGCCGATGGTGACTTGTTTTTCAGCCATTGCTTCTAATAATGCAGATTGAACTTTCGCCGGCGCGCGGTTGATTTCATCGGCCAGCACAATATTGGTAAATACTGGGCCTTTTTTCGGAGCAAATTCTCCGGTTTTGGGATTGAAAATCATGGTTCCAATTAAATCCGTCGGCAATAAATCCGGAGTAAATTGAATGCGATTAAATCCCAGTGAAATCACTTGGGCCAAGGTGGAAATCGTCAAAGTTTTCGCAAGACCGGGGACACCTTCCAAAAGAATGTGACCGCCTGTCAGCAAACCCATCAGCAGGGCTTCGACCATGTCTTTTTGCCCAACTACAACTTTGCCAATCTCACCCAACAGTTTTTCTGAAAATTTATTTGTGCTCATCTGTATAGGATCAGGCAATTCTTGATTTACTGCAAGAAGACGCTCCGCTTCAAACCACAATCTTGATCAGAAGAATTCTGCGGTTCAATCTTATTGGGTGCCATTAAAGCTTGTGAAAATTTCTTTGAATATCCTAGCAGTCTCATTCTTGTTGATGTTGCTGGGCTTTGAGTTCGCCGGCCGCCGGGGCCTGCTGGCGGGGTTTTTTCTTTCCGCCTTATTTTTAAGCCTTAGTTTTGTATTTAAAAAAGACCAATTTTTGCGATTTTTTAAGGGTCGCTTCTTAAAGGGACAAGACCCCTGGGGCTTGACCGATCAGGTAAAAACCTTGGAACGGGTTTTTGGCTTAAGTAACACAAAAGTTTTTTTGGTCGAACAACCTTGGATTGTGGCGGCTATCACCCAGGATTGGAAAGAAGACTTTCAGATCTTTATTTCGCAAAAACTATTGCATCACTTAAATGATTCGGAACGCTCGGCCCTGATGACCTTGCTGATGTCCCGCACTCAACTGCTAAGTCAATCACGATTTCATTTTTTTATTTGGTTTGAAAAATTATTTTTCTTTTTATCTTCGATCTTAGACGGGATTTATCCAGTGAATTTCTTTAGTCAGAAGTTTCACAAACCCTTTTTGACTTTGCTTTCCCCTGTCATCTGGTTTTTCCGAAACGAGGCCATTCCGCAGGCCAATTTTTTGCGTGCCGATGAAAAAGCTTATGAATTATCAGAAAATAGTTTGCTGGTGCGAAATACTTTGCAGAAACTTTCTGCTTTGCAGGAAGTTCATCCCTTTACACCCCCACACAGCACCAATGTATTTTTTCTGATCGACCCCGAAGATCGACGCTTAAACAATCGATTTTTAATCTGGCAACCCAGTTTAGAAAAACGCATTCACTTTTTTCAAAAGGACCGCATCCATGAAGCATGAAGAATTAAAAGCCGACTTTTCTGCCCTAATGATATCAATCGCCTCAAGCGCTGCCTTTTCTTTGGGGCTGACCCCGCATCCGGATGATCAAAAAATTCACATCGATTTAAAAGTGGCCAGATTTCATATTGATTTATTGCTGGTTTTGCAGGAAAAAACTAAAAATAATTTAAGCACCGAAGAAAAACGCTTTTTAGAATCCTTGGTGGCTGATTTACAGATGAAATATTTGGAAATACAAAAAAAATAAATTTCTGCAGGAGGAATCATGATAAAGAAAATATTTTTTTCTTATATGATGTTCGCAACAATAGCTTTTGCCGCCGATCCAGTGGTAAATGCCCCCAAGTTAAAATTAACGGAACCACTGCCTGCAAATTTATTTATTGAACTGGCAAAGGCTGTCGATCCGGCGGTTGTGCGCATTTCAACTTCAGCATTGCCCAGCAAATCCCGACGTGACCCCATGGAGCAATTTCTGGAAGAATTGTATGGATCGGTCCCCGGTGCCCCACGCAGATCCAATCGCCCGCAGGAATTGGGATTGGGAACAGGTTTCGTAATCCGCGAAGATGGTTTGATTGTCACCAATGCCCATGTGGTTCAAGGTGCTGATATTATCAATGTGCAGTTTGCAGAAAAAGGCGAAAAAGTTTACGAGGCAAAATTAGTTGGATCCGATGTACGCAGCGATATTGCGCTGTTAAAAATTACCGCCACTGGAAAATTGCCCTATGTATTTTTAGGATCTTCGAAAGAAATGCAAAAAGGCGAATGGGTTGCAGCCATCGGAAATCCCTTTGGCCATGATCATACGATTTCCAAAGGAATTATTTCTTATATCGGCCGCGGTGTGGAAGAAATTAATAAATTTCCTTTGCTGCAAACTGATTGCTCGATCAACCCAGGAAATTCCGGCGGTCCCTTGGTAAATACCAAAGGCCAAGTGATCGGAGTCAATTCCGCCATCGACGGCCGCGCCCAGGGAATCGGTTTTGCCATTCCCATCGACGAAGTTAAAAAAATTCTGCCCGAACTAGAATCCCGCGGCAGCGTGCGCAAAGGTTATATCGGAATTGGTTTAGGCGATTTGGATCCAACCGCTGCAGAAAATTTAGGAACCAAAGGGGCAGTGGTTTTATCGGTCGAACGGGGCGCGCCTGCGGCACTTGCGGGACTAAAAACTTACGACATCATTGTCGAATTCGGTGGCAAAAAAGTCGACAACTCGGTCGAACTAATGGACGCCGTCGCCGATGCAAAACCAGGGGTAAAAATTGGTTTAAAAATTATGCGACAACAAGGCGATCGATTAAAAAAATCAGGCTTAGATATTACTGTTATCGAACGAGATGAAAAAAAGTTGGCGACAAGAATCAATCCAGAAATTGAATCCGCGGGCAAAGTTGTGCCTTATGATCTAGGATTTAAGGTCACCGATTTAACTGCGCAAATTAAAAAAAGCTTGGCCTTACCAGTGGATTTAAAAAAAGCAGTGGTGATCGAGGTCAATCCAAAATCCCCGGCCGGGGCCGTAGGACTGCGAGTCGGCGATGTGCTTTTGGATATCAACCATATCGAAGTGAATTCCTCGGCAGAAGTGATGCGAGCGCTGAAGAAAACTTCGAACCAAATCAAACTTCTGCGCGGGAATAAGATTGTGGTTGTGGAAATTAAGTAGCGTGGTCTACGGATTGAGCTGAAGTTACGGCACTGATGCTGAAGTTTGTAAACAAATATGGCGATTGCCAATAAAACGAAAATTTGACGCTATGATATTTATCGGACTGAACTAATTCCGCCGACGATTGTGCTTCCCACACAGCAATCGCAAGTTTTCTGAAGAGTGATCCCCGAGATGCCGGAATGGATGGATGTGGTCGAGTTGAATTTGATACTTCGAAGCACATTTTTTCTTCGATTGTGGATCGATAAACTGACAGCAGCCCCGATCGCGCTGCCAAACCAAATTTTTGATTGCCGCTGGAATACGACGCTGACGCTTTTTGGTGGGCTTGGCTTCAAAAGTCGAAGTGTCGATATTTCTGGAATCGTAATCAGAAATTGCTTTTTGGGTATCAGCGTTGGCGGTATCCGCAGTTTTGGCGTCAGCATTACCGCCGCCGGTAATACTCTGGTTAAAATCGATCTGGGAATTTTTTGGTTTTGCTTGCGAAGCACTTTTGGATTTGTTTTCCACTGTTGCCAGAGGTTTCTTGTTTAAATTCGTTTCGAATTTGTTTTGCTCGGCTCTTTCCGCTTTCTTGCGAAGTTTCGTGGGTTTATTCGGATCTAGCTGTCGATGCATTTTTTCAACCAAAACTTTGTAAAACTGAGCCTGAGTCATATCGGGATTCTGATGGGACAGCCA
>JBBQHD010000065.1:0-15719 GCA_038323665.1 Bdellovibrionales bacterium | reverse complement strand
ATAAAAAAACGCTTAATTTTTATTTTTTTGGGCGGGCTCCCCCCTGTTTTTTTTTTTAAAATATTTTTTTAAAAAATTTTTTCAAAAACTACTCGCTGGGGGTTATCATGGTTTGAGTGACAACAGCCGGCGTGTTTAGTTTTGAATGGGACCAGGGAAATATCGCTAAGACGCAAAAAAGATTTCCTATCGAGGAAGTTGAGTTATTTTTTAATCAAACTTTGGATATCAAAGAAGATAAAAAAAATAGCAAGGTCGAGCAAAGATTTTTTGCAGTTGGTTACTCTACATTTGGTAAGCCAATGTATGTTTGCTTCACCATCCGCGGAACGAGGGAGCATCCGAAAATTAGAGTTATAAGTTGTCGTCTAATGCATAAAAAGGAGACCTTAGGTTATGAAATCTTCCAAAAAAACAAAAAAGAAGTCTGATAATCGCGATCCATTGGCAGGGGATCTTACGCATCTTTTTAAAGAGGGCGGCTGGAAGCAGGTTAGGTTCGAGCTTCAGCCTAAGAACAAAACCCTTACCGTAAGGGTCAGTGACGATCTTCTTGAGGCAGTAAAGGAACGCGCAAAGGAAGCAGGTATTGAATACCAAAGATGGGTTCGAATGGCCCTAGAGCATCTGGTGGAAAAGAAAGCTTCTTAGTTAAATTATTTAATCACAGGCCGAAACTTCGCCGTAATCATTGCGTGCAGACGGTCCGCAACTTCACCGCGGTCGTCGTCAACGCTGGTGTAAACTGGGGGCAGGCATTCGATTTCGCAGACGATTTTTCGGATTCCGAAAATTCCCAACAAGGTTTGCATAAAAGTCACTGGCCCTGCCCAACACAGAAAATCTCGGTATTTCAGACTAAATGGTTCATTGTTTAAGGACACAAAATTAAAACACACTGGCAAAATGGGAACTTTGGCAAAAGCCGCTGCGGTAATTAAAGTTCGCTTGAAGGGCAACAGTTCTTCGCCATTGTGGGATGTGGCTTCTGGATACAAAACCACTCGATAACCTTTTTGTAAATATTCAATCATATCCGAAAGTTCGTGTTGAATATTCATGCGGTTACGTCGTTCAACATACAGACATCCGGAAGTTTCCGTCAGCCAACCAATAAAAGGTGCATCCCGCATTTCAACTGATGTCACAAACAACATGGGTGCATTTGCAAGTTGGGTAAAAATATCCACGAAACCCATATGGTTGGACACCACAAGTCCTGACAATTCTTTGGGCCACGGATTTTTAACCGTATAATGAAAACCAAAAAACCAGCATACCAGTTTAGAAAATCGATGGGCATTGTTCGAAGTTCTATGCCGACGCGTTTCTTTATCCCAACTAAAAGCCATAATAGTCAGCGCAAAAGTAAAATAGAAAATTAGTATAACTAAAAAAATCAGGGAACGAGTGATTCGGAAGAACCAAGTTTGTATTTTCTCCATAGGGTTTTATTAAGATCTTCTCGGCGCAGAATCGTCAAGAAATCGATGCACTGAAAGTTCTTGTCCCAGGCCGGCTCGCCGCCGATTTTTGCTCCGATTTTCAAATAAGTCCGCAAAAGTGAGGGAATTAAACTTTGTGCTTCCTGGATTTCAGATTCTGTCAGTGGGTTTTTGAAAAATCGTAGCCACAAATCCAAACCCGGCATCGTGAAGGCCTCGGTCGGTGGAGCTAAAAATTCCGGCGTCATGCGATTTTGTTCCGAAAGATAGCGGTGCAACAGAGCTGCCTCGCGGGGATTTTTCACCGAAACACTGGCGCAACCGAACAACAGTTGTGCTTGGGAAATCTGCATATATTCCGCAATCCCGCGCCACAGCAGTGAAAGACTAATGCCATTTCGGTGCAGGGGGTGGATGCACGCGCGGCCCAATTCCACTTTGATTCCCGGTTGCGCCAGGATTCGGCTCATATGAAATTCATTCGTTGAATAAAATTGATCCGAAAATAAACTGCAATTCATTCGGTAAGTGCCAACCATTTCGTTGGTTTTTTTATTGATGATAACCAAGTGATCGCAATTGAAATCGTAATCGTCCATATCCAAACCCAAAGCAGGTCCGCGTTTGATAAAACTTTCTTGATAAAAAATTTGATAGCGCAGCTGCAAGGCCTGTCGCAGTTCCTTCGGATCCGTCACTGTTTTTAAAAGATAAGGCCCAACTTCTGTCTGAAGCAAAACTTTTGCCTGAAATTTATGAAGCTTCTTCATTCGCAGCTTGTAAAAGGATTGAAAACCAAAAGACACTCTGGAAAAACCGTTAAGGGCCATCGTGGTCACCATGGAAAACCTCCTTGTTAATTCATACTACTTTGCTTTTGTGCGTCGCACCGTCAGGAAGCTGTCAGGGAACCTACAGGATTTTATCCAGATATTCGATTGAGGTCTGGGTTTGTCTTTGTTATTTTCGCGGAACTGTTTTTTAGAGGGTGTATTAAAATTTGAGGGAATCAAAATGAAATTGCTTCTTGTGATTGCTTTGCTTTGGGCAGCAACGGCCCAGGCATTTTTTTGGGGAGTTTCCAATTCCGCTTTTCAAGTCGAAGGTTCGCCAAAACCTTCGGATTGGACCGAGTTTATTAAAAAATCCGGCACTATTGCCGATGGCACAAACGCCGACAAACTTTCTGGATTTTGGAAAAATTACGACAAAGATTTTACTTACGCACAACAAACCGGAATGAACACATTTCGAATTTCCATTGCGTGGGAAAGAATCCAACCCGATGCTCCGTCTGACACTGGATCTTATACTTGGGATGACGAGGCACTGGCGCATTACCAAAAAATGGTGGATTCCATGCGCGCGCACGGATTGGAACCTTTCATTAATTTGCATCACTATGTTTTGCCCAAATGGTTGGCCGATGAAGGTGGATACTTAAGCGAACATTTTCCTGAATACTTCGAAAAATTTTCGATCTATATGGTTCGCCATTTAAAAAATGTAAAATTTTGGATTACCTTCAACGAACCGAATGCTCCAACTTTGCAAGGCTATCGCACCGGTGCTTGGCCACCAGGAATAAAGGACGATCCAGAATCCGAATTACAGGGCAATGCCAATATCATTCGCGCGCATCGACGTGCCTATGTCGCCATGAAAAAATTCGATCCTAATTTACAAATTAGTTTGGCCCATCACTATCGAATTTTTGAACCCAAATCACGTTTCAACCCAGCTGATGTTGTGATGAGTTCCAGTGCAAACCGAATTTGGAATTTGAATATCTTAGATGGATTTTTAACCGGTGGATTTACTTTGTGGACACCCGGTGCCGAAATCATTCGCGAGCCCAAACCGATCATTCATCAAAATATTTCTAAATTTTTAGATTTTTTAGGAATCAATTATTATGGCCGTTACAAAATTCGCGCCTTATTAAAAAAACCCAATGTTGCGTTGGAAGAAGGCCCCAATGAAAAATCAGACTTAGGCTGGGAAATTCATCCCGAAGGTTTTTACGAAGCCTTAAAGTTTTGTTACAAACGCTATAATTTACCCATTTACGTAACCGAAAATGGTTTGGCCGATTCAGAAGACAAGCTGCGCAGTAAATTTTTGATCGATCACTTACAACAAATGCAAAAAGCCCGCGACGAAGGAGTCGACATCCGCGCCTATATGCATTGGTCAATGACCGACAATTTCGAATGGAGCCTAGGCCAAAAACCCAGATTCGGCCTAATCGCAATAGATTACGAAACCGGAGAATACAAACCCAGAAAATCTTTGGAAACATACAAGTATTTAATTAAGAAATACGGGTATAAATAATTTTTAATTAAACCGACCCTACTGCAACGTAAGAACAAAGCCAAAAATTACCAAATCAGAAAACGATTTTTTTGATTTAACAGCTGACGTAGTAATTAAAAAAATTTGTAAACAAACGGTGCCCGCTGCGAAACGCTGGTAAGAAAAACGCCGAGCAATCGAATAGCCCCAGCAGCACGAAGTATCTGTTGAAAATCTAAGTTCGCGGACGAGCAACATTTTTCGATCGAAGCAGTTTTAAATATTTTCTTCTAGATAAAAATTATTTCTTTAAAACGGCCTGAGTGTCTTCTGCAAATACCTCAAAAAAGCGGGACGCGTCCGCCCTACTGGGCGGTTTTTGGAGGGCAGGAGCCCGCGTTTTGCAGAAGACACTCAGGCCGTTTTAAAGAAATAATTTTTTATCTAAAAGAAAATATTTAAAACTGCTTCGATCGAAAAAAAGAACTACTTAAATTTCCCGATCTGATCTTTCAACTGCGACTGTTGATCGGGATCGCTGGGAATGCTGCGACGGTCGGTGGTCAGTTTAATTTCAACCACCCATTTTCGTTTGGCCCAAGCATTGATTTTTTTCTGAAGTTCTTCGCGACAAAAAATAAGTTCCTGCATCCAGACCGAACTTTTTACATAGATCCACAAAACACCTTTGTGGAAATGAACAGGCTCACAAAGCGTTGCTGTTTGTTCGCCGACGGCGTCTTTCCATTGGGACCACAGCTTCCATCGTAAAAATTGCGCCGACATGGGCGATCCCTTGTTTTCAAAAAGCGCTTGTAAGACTTCCGAGCCCGTGCTGAAACGATCCTTCATGACTAACAGTATGAACACAAACACCACTGCCATTCAATCCGAAGTGATCAGCGTCGTAGGCGCAGGACTGGCTGGTTGCGAATGCGCATGGCAACTGGCGCAGCTGGGACACAAAGTCGATTTGTATGAAATGCGGCCAGAAAAAAAATCACCAGCCCATATCACCAACGATTTCGCGGAACTGGTTTGCTCGAATTCTTTTGGCAGCCAAAGTGAAATTTCTGCGCCAGGACAGTTGAAGTGGGAAGCCGCAAAACTGAACAGCTTGATTTTGCAAGCAGCACAAACGGCTTCGGTCCCTGCAGGCCAAGCACTGGGTGTGGATCGAAAAATATTTAGCGCCTTTATTGAAAATAAAATAAAAAATCATCCACGCATTCGCATCATTCACAAAGTGATCACAAGCTTAGATGAAATTCCCCGTCCTGCTGTGATTGCCACAGGCCCCTTGACGGATGAAAAATTAAGTTTGGATTTGCAAAAACATTTTGGAAAAGATTTTCTTTATTTTTTCGACGCCATCGCCCCAATCATCGATGCCGATTCCATTGATTTTAAAATTGCGTGGAAACAAGACCGCTATGACAAATCGGGCACCAGTGATTACGTCAACTGCCCCTTAAACCGCGAGCAATACGAAAAATTGGTGCAAGAAATTTTAATGGCGCGAAAAATTACTCCGAAAGATTTTGAAAAAACTAATTTCTTTGAAGGCTGCATGCCGATCGAAGCCATCGCCGAACGCGGCATTGAAACTTTGCGTTTTGGTCCCATGAAACCCGTGGGTTTAACAAACCCACACAGCAGCGAAGTCGCCAATGCGATTGTGCAATTACGTCAAGAAAACCGCGAAGCTACCAGTTACAATATGGTCGGATTTCAGACTCGCATGGCTTACGGAGAACAAATCCGCGTCCTGCGCATGATCCCCGGTTTAGAAAACGCCGAGTTTTTGAAATTAGGCAGTATGCACCGAAATTTATATATTCAAACTCCAATTTGTTTAAATAAAAATCTAGCCAGCCGACATGATCCGCAATTATTTTTTGCAGGCCAGATGACTGGCGTGGAAGGTTATTTCGAATCCACTTGCATTGGTTTGTTGGTAGCATGTTTTCTGAACGCCGAATTGAAGAGTGAAGCTGTTCCCTATCCTCCACGCGAATCTTTGCTGGGGTCCCTGCATTTTGCTTTGACCGATGAATACCGGGCACAAAATTTTCAGCCTATGAATGTGAATTTTGGTCTATTTCCCCAAGCCACTAAGGAAGATTTTACCCGTTTTACCAAGGGTAAAAAGGGCAAGGCCGAGAAGAAAATCTGTCAAATTGCCAAAGCCAAGGAATCTTTTCAACTTTATCTCGATAATAACGCGAAATCCCCTATGAAAATGGACTTTCAAGCCGAACTTCGTTAGACCCTAGTTCACATGATTTTATTTAAGCCCCAGCACATCAAAGAGGTGTATTTTTGGCTCTTACTTGGAGCCCTTTTTCTGCATGGTTGCCATGGAGATCTAGAAACCCACACCCGCCTGCAAAAACGCTTACAAAGCGAGGGACCACTTAAAATCGTTATGATTGCCAACCCTCAGACCCTTTGGAAAGACCAACTGCTGGTCGAAGACTTTACAAAAACCTACCAACTGAAATCGCAAATCATTTGGGTTAAAAATAACTCGCAAGCCCAAACTTTAATGAAATCAAATAAGGCAGATTTAATTGCAGCAACCTTGCCATTTGAAGATCAAAAATATTCCATCAATGGCCCCTATTTTAAAAATTACCAGTGGGGAATTTTTTGTCCCAAAGAATCGACCGAGCAATGCTTTTTAGAAGAACAGGAAACCGGTTATTTCAAAACTTTATCCAGAAATAAATGGGACTGGAATTTTCATCCATTAAAACAAAGTGCAGCGGGATGGTCCTATTCCTGGCGTAAGCCCCAACTGGGTCAATTGCTGCAGATTTGGCATCGAAAAATTATGCGCGAAAATAAATTAAACGAATACAACAATAAGTTTCAAAACATCGCCTTTGATTCCAGTCGCTTTGATCGCTGGATGTTTCAGAAAAAAGTTGAAACTGTTTTGCCAAAATATGAAAAATTACTTAAAAACTGGGCTTTGAAATCCGGCGTTGAATGGCAGTGGTTGGCAGCAACTTCTTATCAAGAATCCCATTGGGATCCGCAGGCCACCAGCCCCACCGGAGTAAAAGGGTTTATGCAAGTGACGCAAGCGACCTCGGAAAAATACAATGCCTTTGAACGACAGCACGAAGAAGAAAGCATTCGTTCAGGCGCTTTGCATTTAAAAACTTTATATCGCAATTTCCCCCAAGCCGATTCGGTCAGTCGTTGGGCGCTGACCTTGGCTAGTTACAATGCAGGCCTTGGTTATGTCCAAAAAATTCAAGAAGATCTGCGAGCCAAAAATTTAGACCCCTTTGCCTGGAAAAATATCCGCGCAGCATTGGCGCAAAATTCTACTGACGCCAAGGCTGTGCAGGCTTTGCAATATGTAGATCGCATTTTGGTTTATCGCTTGTTGCTGTAAGTTTTTATTCAACCGTTACAGATTTAGCTAAATTGCGTGGCTGGTCCACATCATGTCCTAATTGACAGGCCAAGTGATAGGCTAGCAACTGCAAAGGAACCACACTTAGAAAAGGCGAAACGCTCCAGTGCGCATTCGGCAATGGTAAATAGGCATCGCAGGCTGTGGATAAATGTTTATTATCCCCACTTCCCAAGGCAATGACGTGACCGCCGCGGGCGCGGACTTCTTCTAAATTACTTAAAGTTTTCTCATACAAATGATCTTTGGGAAGTAAAACCACCACTGCCATTTTTTCATCGATCAAGGCAAGTGGTCCGTGTTTCATCTCACCGGCTGCGTAACCCTCGGCATGCAGATAGGCTAGTTCTTTTAATTTCAATGCGCCTTCCATTGCGATGGGGAAACTTAAGCCACGGCCCAAATATAAAAAACCTTTAAATTTAGAAAGTTTTTCGGCGGCATCAGAAAAATATTTGTCGTAAGATAAAACGGCTTCGATTTGACTGGGAACTTTTCTTAAGGCGTCGATCACTTCGGAAACTTCTGCTGGTGTAACACTGCCGCGGATTTTCCCCCAAGACAGTGCGAAACTACTTAGAACACAAAGACTGGACATAAATGCTTTGGTGCTGGCCACTCCGATTTCTAGGCCTGCATTGATCAGCAGTCGCGCGTGGGATTCACGGTCAATGGTGGATCCGCGCACATTGCACAAACTTAAAATCTTGGCGCCTTTTTCATTGGCCAAACGAAGTGCCGCCAGCGTATCGGCGGTTTCCCCACTTTGCGAAATCAAAACAACCAAAATATTTTTGTTTAAAATTGGACTGCGGTAACGGAACTCGCTGGCAAATTCGATGGAAACTGGCAAGCCCACCCATTTTTCAAACCAATACTGCGCGGTTTGTGCGGCATAGTAACTGGTTCCGCAAGCCACAAAAACAATACGTTCAATGTCTTTGAAAAAGTCTTGAGCTTGATTTTGTTCTGCAGCGCTCGGTGGCAAAGATTTGCCATCTTGATTTTGCATTAAATCCGCAATGGACTTGCCGATTCCTAAATCTGGCCAATTAAACTTATCTGTATTTAAAAATTGCTGCAGGGACGCCGCAAAGGATCGGGGTTGTTCGAAAATCTCTTTCAGCATGAAATGATCAAAGCCCTGCTTTTCAGATAATTCAGCATTCCATTCAATTTGGATTGCCTTCGATGGCTTGCGAATTCCTTCGAAAGTGAAAATTTGAATTTCGTTTTTACCGACCAAGGCAATTTCGCGGTCCTCTAGAAAATGAAATTTGTGGGTGTGCGACAGACAAGCCTGTATATCGCTGGCGACAAAATTTTCATCTTGGCCTTCGCCAATGACCAAGGGTGGACCATCTTTGAAACAAATAATTTGATCGGGATTTTTTTCCCACAAAGCCACAATGGAAAATGCACCTTTAAGTTGAGCCAATACTTGTTGCACGGCTTTTACAATATTGGAATTTTTTTTCAATTCCTGATCCAGCAAACAAGCCACAACTTCAGAATCCGTTTGCGAATTTAATTTTACTCCTTGCCGAGTTAATTCTTCGCGCAGTTCGACATAATTTTCGATAATGCCATTATGAACCAAGGTCACATCGCCTGCGCTGTGTGGATGCGCATTGGCTTCTGACGGAACTCCGTGTGTCGCCCATCTGGTGTGACCGATTCCCAAAGATCCATGCAGGGGATGATTTTGTAATTTATCTTCCAGCGATTTTAATTTTCCCAAAGCACGCACGCGCGATAAGGAACCTTTATTCCAAATGGCGATTCCTGCGCTGTCGTAACCACGGTATTCTAATTTTCGCAATCCTTCGATAAGAATATTTTGGGATTCTTTATTTCCAATGTATCCAACAATTCCACACACTTTTAATAATCCTTTTTGATACTAAGATTTATTTTCCTTTTTCGAATCTACTTTTGGCTGGTAATTTTCTTTGATCACTTGTTTGCCTCTGGCCACGGCCAATGCGCCGGCAGGAACATCTTTGGTAATGGTCGAACCCGATCCGATCACAGCGCCGTCACCGATTTTCACGGGTGCCACAAATTGCGTATCGCTGCCCACAAAAACATTCGAACCAATTTCAGTGCGGTATTTTTTATGGTCCGTTGCATAGTTGCAAGTGATTGTTCCGCAACCGATATTCACGTTTTCACCAACTAGCGCATCACCCAAATAACTGAGGTGGGCTGCTTTGGAATTTTTTCCGAAGTGAACTTTTTTAAGTTCAACAAAATTACCAATTTGATTTTCGCCCGCCAAAACAGTTTCGGGCCGCAAGCGCGCATAAGGCCCAATCAAACTTTGATCCCCGACTTGAGCTTTTTCCAGATAAGAACCCGCACGGATTTGGCAACTGTTGCCAATTAAACTTTCTAAAATAAAAACATTCGGTTCTAAAACCGTGAACGAACCGATTTTGGTTTGTCCTTTGATAAATGCCCCAGGGTATATGACCGAGCCCTGTCCAATCTGAACAGCTTCTTCGATATAAACAGAATCGGGATCTAGAATGGTCACACCCTGGTTCATCAGTTCGACGGCTTTATTTTTATAAGCAAATTTATTGGCATCGGCCAGCTGTGCCTGGGTGTTTACTCCGAATGCGACATGGGTTTTTGCTTTTAAAACGCCGGTATTTTTTCCGTGCGCATTTCCCAACTGAATTATGTCGGTAATGTAAAATTCTTTTTGCGCGTTGTTGGCTTCGACCAAGGGCAAAAGTTCATTTAATGCTTTGGCCTGACAAATATAAATTCCGGTGCTGATTTCTTTTATTTTCAAAGTGTCGGCGGATGCATCTTTGGCTTCGACAATGGCTTGCAATTTTGTTCCCTGGCGAATGATGCGGCCAAATTCGGCTGGGTTTTCAAGTTCAGTCGAAACAACAGCAATATCAAAGCTGGAATTTTTAAAATCTTGCAGCAGATCTTTGATATCAGTTGCGGATACCAAGGGGTGATCTCCGTTTAATAAAACCACCAGGCCTTCAAGGTCATCTGGTTTGGCCGATTTAACTGCGTCGGCAGTGCCCAGCATCTTAGCTTGTTCGAAAAATAAAACTCCAAGAGGTTCAATCACTTGGCGCACCAGATTTTGTGCAAAACCCACGACCATGCGGATTTCGCCAGCACCGGCTGCGCGGCAACTTTGCACCATGCGCGCGACCAATGGAATTCCTGCCACGGGATGCAAAACTTTGGGCAAGGGCGAATTCATCCGTTTCCCTTGTCCTGCTGCAAGAATAATAGCTGTCCATTGATTTGGTTTCGCTGAAGTCATATTGTGTTTGTCTCACGAAGAATATTTTTTCGCATCATAAAATAAAAGGGAGACCAATGATTCAAGCCATCGCGTGGGATTTAGACGACACGCTGTTAGACACCCACAGGCTTCTGGTCAACAGCGCTGCAAAAAAAGCGTGTGAAAAAATGATCGCAGCAGGACTGTCCTGCAGCTTGGAAGTCTGTTTGGAAAAACGCAGGGAAAAAGCCCCGCATTTTTCCCATCACGAAATTTTTCATCAGATCGCTGTCGAGGCTGGAAATAAAAATTCGGATGAATTGGGAAAACTAGGCGAAGAAGTTTTTTACAATCCCGAATTACCGGAAAGTTTACCTTTGATGGACGGTGCAGAAAATTTATTGAAACACTTTTATGGAAAATTGCCGATGTTTTTAGTCACCGCAGGAAATTTAACCGCGCAAAAAAATAAAGTCGCTGTGATGAAGATTGAAAAGTATTTTCAATCCATTCATTACTGCGAACCCAATCTGGGCACGACGAAATTAAAAGCTTTTGAAAAAATTTTGCAGACCATTAAAATTGATCCTAAAAATTTATTGGTCATAGGAAATCGTTTGTCGCAGGAAATTTCCGCTGGGAAAAAATTAGAAGCTACAACTGTTTATTTAGAATACGGTGAACACGTCGGGGAAGCTCGACTTACCCCTAGTCATATCCCCGACTATACAATTTACAAACTAGAAGAACTCTTATCTTTGCCCATTTTTTAACATGATTTTTAAATTCTAGACGGGGCGGAAACCCAGTCTAGGCGCGGTTTTTTTGACAGTCGTGCCAAGAAATCTTAACATAAATTATTGCTCACCTACCATGGAAGGAAGGTTCAACAATGATCAGCGCCAAAAGAATTTTGGTTGTCGAGGCAGATTCTTCCTTTCGAACAGCTTTATTCAGATTTTTCCAACGCAAGGGCCACCAAGCCGTAACTGCGATCAGCATTTCGGAAGCAAAAAAACTTTTGCAAACCGATATTGAATTTCATCTGGGCATGATCAGCACCAAGTTACCCGATGGGGACAGTCAGGAATTGATGCAAATTTTCAAGTCCAAATTTAGTTCTGCTGGACTAGTTGCCATCGAAAATAAAAATATGTCCTTGGAAGAAATGGAACGATTGACCTCGGCTTATTTATTTACCGAACCAGTTGTTTCCATTGCGCAGAAATCCCCGGCCCATAAATTATTGCAAGTGATCGGCGAAAGCGATTCCATCCGCGAAGTTTTCACCCTGGTGGAAAAGGTTGCGGATTCTGAATCCACAGTTTTAATTACTGGCGAAAGTGGAACTGGAAAAGAACTCATTGCGCGCGCCATTCACCAGGCCTCTAGTCGAAAAGACGAAGCTTTTGTGGCCATTAACTGCGGCGCCATTCCAACAGAACTTTTAGAAAGCGAATTGTTTGGACATATTAAAGGTGCCTTTACCGGCGCCATTCAAAACCGTGTCGGTCGTTTTGAATTGGCCGATGGTGGAACATTATTTTTAGATGAAATCGGTGATCTGGCCCCGTCCTTACAAGTAAAAATTCTGCGCGCCTTGCAAGAAAAAGCTTTTGAACCTGTGGGCAGCACCAAAACTTTGCATGTGGATGTGCGATTGATCGCGGCGACCAATGTTAATTTAGAAAAAGCCGTGGAAGAAAATAAATTCCGCGAAGATTTGTATTACCGATTGAATGTGATCCCCTTACAAATCCCTTCCCTGCGCGAAAGAAAAACTGATATTCCGATTTTGCTAAGACATTTTGTGGAAAAATTTGCGAAAACCAGAAAGAAAAAACTGACTGGATTTTCTTCCGACGCCATGGACTATTTAGTCCAGTATCAATGGCCAGGAAATATTCGTGAATTAGAAAATTTAGTGGAAAGAATGTCGATTCTAAAAGGTGAAGGCAGTGTCGAGGTCCTCGACCTTCCCACCAAATACCGCGCCGAAGTTAAAAATGAAAATTCTTTTGATCTAATGGATCTTCCCGAATCTGGTTTGGATTTTAATTCCGCCGTCGACGCTTACGAAAATGCTTTGATCTTGCGCGCCTTGGAAAAAACCGGGTGGAACCGCAATCAAGCGGCCCTGCTGTTAAAACTGAACCGCACAACTTTGGTGGAAAAAATTAAGAAAAAAGGCCTGAAACCCAGCAATGATATGATCGATTTGGGGAATTGAAAATTCCCCATGATTACGTCAGTTTACTAGGGCATCGGAGACGTTGAAATCGACAGCGTGCGATCACTAGCTGTAAATCGTTTAAAACCGGATGTGCCGATTTTAGTATTTATATCTGGACCGATTGCGCGAATTTCTAAAGCATTCATATTCCAGTTGTCGCCACCCATTCCACCACTAAATGTTGTCTGCATTACGATGCGGGTAATTTGATCAGGCTTAACAACGCGATTTAAATTTAGAGTTTCATGTTGCTCGGTGCGATCAGGGTATCTGCCAGAACCATTTACATTATTGAATACTTGGTTTGTTCCATCTCTAAAAAAAACTGTAACGTTGTAGTTATCATTTCCACCACGAAGGTCATCGTCGCCAGTTTTCAACCATAGGTTCACACGGTTTGCAAATCCAGCTGGGACTTCTGCGCCTTGTCCGATATCAATTGCAAGGTTTTTATCACTTCCGGTGAAGCGTTTAAATCCCACTTCTTTAAGGGTTTTGTTAACATTTCCACCAAACCCACGGATCGACAAACGCTTCATATCCCAGTTGTCACCACCCGGGCCGCCACTGAATGTCGTTAAGACTGTTAAAGTCGCAAGATCCGCTGGCAGAACAGGTGTGCGCAATACCACGCGAACTGTTTCTTCATAATTGGATAACCAACGACCGCCTAAGTTTACATTTGCAAAGTTTTGCACTGCACCTGATTTAAGACGAAGTGATATATTTACGTTATCATTTCCACCGCGTAGATCATCATTGCCAGTGTAGAAGTGCAAAAGTAATTCATAAATTTTTCCATCACGAGCATACACAGCATTTGGAAGTGCGGGTGGAATTTTTGGTGCATAATTGGTCTGCACAAAATAAGTGCGCCAAGTTTCGTCGCTTTCTAAATAAGTATAAACTTGGTTATTTACGTCAGGAACTAAAGTCCTTAATTCATTGGGATGATTGTTATCGTAAACAAATATTTTAAAATCTGTTTTAAAATTTCCCAGATCGCCCCGATAACGGCCTAAATCATATCCAACCGCAACCACTTGATGCGAGCCAGTGCCTGCTTCTTGTAAACCTATGGCCACTGGTCGACCAGCATCAATGTGCGCGCGCAATTCAGTGATGCGTTTGCCAACGCCGGCTTGCAAACCCCAATTGAAAAACTCGGTATTGCGAGCACCGCCTGGGTTTACGCCAAGTTCAGTCCACTTATCAAGATGGCTTTTTATAGAATCCACTTGTCGGTTGTAAAGGTAACTTTGTAGGATCGTGCTATTTGCCGGGCGATAATCTTGATTCGGAATCGCGCGGTTGGCGAAAAAATAGTCCAGTGACGCAGCTGCCATTCCCCCGCATAAACCACCAGTGCGTATATCCAACTGCGGAACAAAGTCGTTTGAGAATGTGTTAGCAAATTTAAACCCATGTACTTCAGGTCTAAAACGCGTCATCACCGGTGCCGCTTGTGATAGATCCACAAGTAACATTGATGCAACGGTTGCAAAAATAAAATTAAAACCCCATTTTTTGATTTTCATAAAATATCTCCTCGTGGCTTAACTAGATACGCATATGCGCCGCGAGGAAAGGCGCACCGCTGCCAATGTTCGCAGAAGCCCCAAGTTCTACTTAATCAAGCCGAGGAAACATTTCCCGAAGTTGCTGTTGGTAATAGTAAGATAAATTGCGAATGTTAGATTCAAGTGTCATTCGCCCTTTTTCATCCACGATTAAATAACTATGGTCATGGTTGATTTTATCTAAGTGTCGCTGATCCTCGGAATCAATGCCGCCATAAATATAAATAGTTTTATCTAAATTAGTTTTTTTGATTACGAAGATGGATAAAACGGGTCCATCTTCTGAAGAATTTCGAATGGGAAGATTCCCAACAATTTTTGCTTGGACATCTGTGGTCGCAAGCACGTTCACCCAAGCATGCGTAGTAAAATTAAATAAAAAGTAAGCGTTGGGAAGTTTAACCAGCATCAAATTCGCCGTTTGATCAATGGTGTATCCCTGAATATGGGTGCCTTCAGATTTTAGTCTTAATTTGCTGGTTAAATACCTCCAATAGGTTCGCAGATTTAATTCAGCATTCATTGGGTCTAATAAAAAGTCCGCAAAATCCACATTAAAAACTGCGGGCAACAAAGCTTCTGATGGGGTTGATGTCTGAGAAATTTTTAATTCGCTGGGGCGAGCTGGATCGAATTCAATTTTAAATTCTTTGCTGTAACTGACGGCCGGTGTCGGCGAGCGAGGATACAGCTGATCGCAGCTGCGCATTGCATTCACATTAGTGCTTAAGGAAAACAAATTTAGAATTAACCAGATCACATTCCACCTCAATAAAACCTAGAACCAAAAACAAGTAATGCCAGAACCAGGCCAATGTCAAAACGAGTTTGCTTGGGTTTCACGGGGACAGAACTGTCCAAAGATTTTACAAGTTCCGATTTATCAGGTCTAAATTACAATTTAAACAGCCGCCATCAGGCACAGAATTTCAAACATGGCATCGACACCCGCAAGTGTCGTGATTTGGCTTTGATCAAAGGGTGGAGAAATTTCTACAATGTCAGCGCCGACCAGATTTTTAATTTTCAAAGCACGAAAGATTTGTTGGGCTTCGTAAGTGGTCAACCCACCGGGGACAGGAGTTCCTGTGCCCGGAGCATAGGCTGGATCCAAACAATCAATGTCGTAACTTAAATAGGTTTCTGTTTGATTAAATGCTGGCAAAGTTTTTAGGAAATTTTCTAATCCCGGCCTGCGAATATCATCCATGGTAAAAACTTGGATCCCGTGTTTCTGAATAAATTTCAAATCGTCCGATCCTGCCAGGGGTCCACGGATTCCGATTTGAATCATTTGTTTTGGATCCACCAATCCTTCTTCGACCGCATGTCGGGCAAAAGATCCGTGATGAAATTCGCAATCCCATGCCGCTGGATAAGTATCCATATGTGCATCGAAATGAATAAAGGCCAGCGGATGACCGATTTTTTTTCTTAATGCGCGCAGAACCGGCAAAGTTGTTGAATGATC
>JBBQHD010000064.1:0-15763 GCA_038323665.1 Bdellovibrionales bacterium | reverse complement strand
TTTTTTGTCAATAATTTGTTAAAAAAATTATTGACAAACTACTCGCTGGGGCAAGCGCGCCTATAAAAGTATACTTGCAGCTTTTTGTAAGCGATTGGTAATCCCGTTCCAACTTTCGATTTTATGCATGGGCTTTTCGATAAAATAAATTTTTTCAGTTTCTGATTGTTCGCACAGATTGCGAAGTTCAGCGTATAAATTACGGGAAGCTATTTCTGGTTTTTCTGATAACACAAGTTCCATCATGCCAGGTTCTTTGGTGAATTTTCCCAGATCTTGCACATAAATCAAAGGCTTGGTCGGCATATAGTGATGTTTAAAATTTCCTGGCGCAGTTGCCTCGGCTAAAGGAACCCATTTCCAAGAAATATCAGCAGCCCGCAATGAATCGGTGATTTGCTGGTAGGTGATCATTCCAGGACGCAGAATGGTCAATTCAGTTTTTTGATTTACTTGTTTAATTTCTAAAATGGTGGATTCGATTCCGACTTCGCAACTTCCACCATCTAAAACAAATAAATCTGGAAATTCCGCCGATACATGCGCAGCAGTCGTAGGACTTATCTTTCCAAACTTATTGGCACTAGGCGCAGCCAAAGGGCCCGATTGAAAAATCAATTCCTGCGCAATGTGATGGGCCGGCCAACGAATAGCCACCGTGTCTAAACCAGCAGTAATTTGATTATTGACCCGAGGATTCTTGGGCAAAACCAAAGTCAAAGGACCTGGCCAAAATTTTTGCGCCAAAACCTCGGCCGCTTCGGGCCACTTGCTGACCACCAAAGGAATCTGATTTTTACTGGCAATATGCACAATCAAGGGATCAAAAAACGGTCGTTCTTTGGTTGCAAAAACTTTTTCAACAGCGGCAGGGCTGTCAATCCGAGCTGCAAGTCCGTAGACAGTTTCGGTCGGCATACCTACGATGCCCTGATTTTTCAAAATATATAAAGCTTGTTTAATCATAAAAATACCACAAAAGAAGCTAGCACACGAAAACTGCAAATGAACAGAAAAGTCTTTTCACGCAAAAAAAAAGGGAAGATGTTACTCTTCCCTTTTTCGTAAATTCTAAAGTGAACTAAAGATTACTCTCGTCCGCCTGAAAATCCGCCGCGACGTGGTCCACCACCACTGCCGCC
This sequence comes from Bdellovibrionales bacterium, assembly GCA_038323665.1. GTDB lineage: Bacteria > Bdellovibrionota > Bdellovibrionia > Bdellovibrionales > Bdellovibrionaceae > JBBQHD01. The sequence continues at coordinate 14,621 of JBBQHD010000064.1, read as the reverse complement.
GCCGCTTCCGCCACCGCCGAAGTTATTTCTTCGGAAGCCGCCGCCTGGTCGTCCACCTTCACGTGGAGCTGCAGGACGAGCTTCGGAAACGTTTAACGCGCGACCCATGAAGTCTTTGCCGTTAAGTTCGTTGATTGCAGTGTCAGCTTCTCCGTCAACTGTCATCTCAACAAATCCGAAACCTTTGCTTCGGCCGGAATCGCGATCAATCACAACTCGTGCTGATTCAACGTTTCCAAATTCTGAGAATTTAGTTTGCAGAGACGCATCGTCTGCTGAATAGGGCAAGTTCCCTACGTAGATTTTTTTAGCCATGTTCCTCCTTATTATGGTTGTGGCATGTGTCCGTCAGATACGGACCGCGGATCCAAACTGTGCCCCATAATTCGAGGAAGGGAAGACGCGGAACGGGATCGGAACGAAAACTCTGCCTTTATCTTACGGAAAATCTGTGCCGTCAACAAGTGCTCGCAAGCCTTCAAACCAGGAAAATTTTCGAAGGGCTGGGTCGGATCGACAATTTGTTAAGGAAAGCATAGGATTGAATAAGAATGGTTTGTTCATGCTGAATCTTAAAGCCTTTCGATCCCTAGTTCTTAATTCGAGCTATCAACCTATGCGAGTCGTAAACTGGCAAAAAGCCTTGATCCTGTGGCTGCAAGGAAAAGTAGAAATTCTTGAGTATCATTCAGTAGTTGTGCGTTCAGCCCGAATGCAATTTCAACTGCCCAGCGTGTTGCGCTTAAAATCCTATGTGAAGTCCCGTGCCCTAGGGCCAGTGCGATTTTCGCGCGAAAATGTCTACCTTCGGGATGACTATACTTGCCAATATTGCCAAAAAGAATTTCCACCTTCGCAGCTGACCCTGGATCATGTTGTCCCGGCTTCGAAGAATGGAAAAAAGACATGGTCCAATGTCGTAACGGCCTGTCGCAAGTGCAATCAGCGTAAAGCCAATCGCACCCCCGACGGGGCGTCGATGCCCTTGTTGAAAGTTCCCAAACCGCCACTTTGGTTGCCGGCGGTTCCATTTGAAATGCGCAACAATGCAATTCCCCCTTCCTGGTTACAATATTTACGTGCAGGATCCAAAGCATCATGAAATCCACCGAACTTTACAAAGAACTAACGCAAATTATCAGCGTAACCAATGGCATTTCCTTGGGCGACAGCATTGATTTAATTTTATCTTCGGATTTAAAACAGCGAGATTTAAAAACCTATAATTTATTTTCCGATTTTTATAATTTATTAAACCGATATCAGTCTAGGGAATCTGACATTCATGATTTACTGGCGCATCCCGTATCGCAGGGATTGATCGAGTTTTTTAAAAGCTTTCCGTTGCGCTATAACGAAGAACATTGCCATTTAACTGGTGCACTTTCGGCGGATTTTGTTTATCCGCGATTGCAAAAACTTTTATCTGGGCCGAATAAAAAAGCTTATGAAAAAAAGATTGTGGAAATCTATGGGGAAAAAGCCTTGCCGATTGATTCGGTAGAAAAATTATCGTCGTTGATTTCTATCGAGGAAAAAGAAGGCTTTTCTCAATATTTAAAAATTTTGTATTTATCGAAGATTGTTTTAACAGATCGCAAAGCACATGAAGATGCGGCTTACCATATGGCTTCAGAGCTTTACACTAAATACAATATTGGCAGCATTCGTCTGAAATTCACGATGAGCCGGGTGACCACTAGTGAAGATCAGGTTTTAGGCTCAGAGGATATTTCTTCTGAAGATGTGGTCCTGGGACTTTTTGATGGATTTCAGAAATTTAGAAAACTGCATCCTGACTTTAATTTCGTATTATCTCCGTCGTTCCGCAAAGAAGCCAATTTCTTTGATTCCAAAAACTTTGCTACTCGCAAAGATCACTTTATGAGTCAGGTGAACGAGATTTTAAATTTGTTAGAAAAATACCCTGTTTTAATTCCTCATTTAAACGAAGTGGATACCGTGGGTGATGAACGAGATCTTTATCGCAAATCTCATTTCGCCGAACTGCAAGCGGGGTTTAGAAAATTACACTATCGCGGGTTTAAAATTAGATCCCATCACGGCGAAACCTGGCGCACTTTGAAAAAAGGCATTCAGGCCGTCGACAATGCCATGAATATTTGGCACATCGATACTTTGGAACATGGGATTAGTTTAGGGATCAATCCCAATAAATACTTCCACCATATTTTTCAAAAAGTCTTAGTTAAAAATCGCGCCGGCGAAAAAATTCTTCCCGCTGAACCCAATTATCAGGAACTAGAAGAAATGGAATGGGGAAATTCGCCAGGGATTTTTGATAAATTAAAAAACGGAAACATTTTAACTGAAACCGACTGCACTTTATTTTTAAAAGCAAAATTTCACACAGCCCGCGAAGTCGAACATTACCAGCACGATGTTTTAAACCGTATGATTCAAAAAAATGTCACACTGGTTGCGCTGCCATCATCGAATAAAAAATTAACCGGTCAGTTTGAAGATTACAAAGATCATCCATTTTCCTGGTGGGAAAAAAAGAATGTGCAATTAGGTGTCGGCACCGACAATTACATTACTTTGCGCACGAATTTTTTAGAAGAAATGGTGATCTTGCTGTTAACCGATCCCGAGCAATTGAAAATCACCAAACTTCTTATGGTTACCACGGGCGAGACCAAGCGCCCGCATATCAGTCATTTATTGTGGAAGATGCGTAAGGCGCTTTAGCTTGTTTTCGTCAATAACGGATTGAATCCATTTTCTGGTTTCTGGCAGCAAAAGATTTTGGTAAAGAACTTGCGCCTTATTTTTCCCGTCGCCCTGCTTTTTTATAATATTCGAGACGATGCCGGTTAATTTGTATTCATGGTCTAATTTATAAAAAACTCCGGCGCCCGAATCACCCCAATTGGCAGCCTGTCCCGGTATAACGATTTCCGCTTTGATCAAACAATGATCCATCCAATTTACTAACAAGGATAGTTGAGTAGGGATTTTGGATTGCCAAAAATAGGGAAATTTCCAAATTTTATCTATGTGCCGATAACCGATCGCCATGACTGCATCATTCTTTTCAGTGTTGCGAGGACTTAGTTCGACAAAGTGTTTAGATTCGGAATCGATACGGATCAAAGCGATATCGTTTAATTGTAAATATTTATAAGTTAAATCAGCTTGCTGCCACTGAATAAGGGAAGAGTAAGGATGAAAAAAAACTTTGTGGCCACCGGCACCGCCAGTATTTCCGGCGGTTTCCTGCAAAGTGAACTGATGGTTAGAAGAATTATTCTTCTGCAGATTTTTGTATTCTGCTTCGTTTAATAATTTGTGACTTAAAATTGATAAATCTAAAAAACAATGCCCTGCTGTTGCCATAATATTTTCCGAGACATAGGTTCCAGTGCAAGGTCCCTTTTCATCTACTAAAAAGCGCGCGGTGGCCATGGATACTTTTAGCGCATCAGGATCCTGAATAGAATTTGTTTGCTCGAATGCCTGACTAGAAACTGTCTGCATCAGCGCAAATAAAAATAGCAACCAAAGTTTGATCATGCCGTCCTTTTTGTCATTACAAAAATAAGTCCTGCTGTCTAAAACATCGTCAGAAAAGATACCCTCAATTCGATGTAATAGGTTCATAGACAGTATAGAAAAGAAATGCAAATCAAATGCCGCTTGAGCAATGCGGTTTCGTGAAGAATATTTTGTTAAAATGGGGCCAGTTTCGAAGGCAAAGTTTGCCTTCGGTTTTCTTTCTAGGAAAACTGAAGGGATGAAGTCTTTAAAATTTATTTTTCAAAAAAAGATGATGTTTTTATTTGTGCTAGGGATTTCCAGTGGTCTGCCGCTGTTGTTAACCGGTGGGACTTTGAAAATTTGGATGGCACGGGAAAATCTAGATATGAAGACCATCGGGTTTTTTAGTTGGGTTGGACTTTTTTATTCGCTGAAATTTTTATGGGCTCCGTTTGTGGATTATTTTTGGATTGATAAATTAGGGCGGCGAAAAACTTGGATCTTAATTTCGCAAGTGATGATAGCCATTGGTTTGTTGGGAATGTCACTGTGGCAGCAGAAAATTTCTATCGTAGAGCTAGCAATTTTTTCGCTGTGGACTTCGTTTTGGAGTGCGACCCAAGATTTATCCATCGACGCCTTACGCCGAGAAGTTTGCGAAGACAAAGAAATCGGCATGGGCTCGGCCTTTGGAGTTTACGGCTACCGAATTGCCATGATCATGGCTGGGGGATTGGGAATCGGATTGGTGGGCAGTTCGATCCTGCCGATCAGCTGGGGCGAATTGTATATCGGCATGTCAGTGCTGATGATTGTGTTGATGATTCCGGTATTATTTTTTAAAGAAGCCAAAGTGGTTCAGCAGAAATTAAATATTAAAAATTTATGGCAAATTTACAGCGAACCTTTGAAAAGTTTTTTTCAAACCAAAAACGCAATTTGGATTTTGGCCTTTGTGTTTACTTACAAATTGGGCGATCTGCTGGCGGGCTCATTGCTGAATCCTTTCTATGTGCAAATCGGTTACAGCAATGCAGATATTGGTTTGATTGCAAAAACTTTTGGAGTGGCGGCATTTTTAGTTGGTCTATTTATCGGCGGAATTTTACTAAACCGTTTGGGAATCATTCGCGCATTGTGGTTATTTGGATTTATGCAATTGGGATCGATTTTATCTTTTATGTTATTAACTGTAACAGGCCCCTCGCAACTGGCCCTGGGCGCAGTAGTTTTTCTAGAAGACATTTCAACAGGAATGGGAACCGCAGCCTTCGTCGCTTTTTTATCCACGGTCAGCCAGAAAAAATTCACAGCAACTCAATTCGCACTACTATCCAGCATCGCAAGCCTAGGCAGAGTTTTCTTCAGCGGCTGGATGGGGGAAGTGCAAGTTGCATTAGGCTGGAACGGTTTTTTCCTTTTCTGCACCGCTGTCGCAGTTCCCGGAATGTTGGTGCTAATTAAGATTACAAAATTAAAACAAAGTCCTGTATAAGGGCGCCGTCGTCTAGGGTACGCCGTTCCCATTGGTAGCAATAGCGCGTTAAGTTTTTTTACAGAGCAAACTTTTTTGCTTCTAAAATCTTATATATACAAATTCTTTCAGACCTCAAAAAAGCAGGATGCGCCCGCCCGACTGGGCGGTTTTTGGAGGCACGAGCCGCGTCTGGAAAATTTATATATATAAGATTTTAGAAGCAAAAAAGTTTGCTCTGTAAAAAAACTTAACGCGCTATTGCTACCAATGGGAACGGCGTACCCTAAAGCTGAGTTTCGATATTTTTGTTGGCGTTTTTCCAGGTGTCTGGACTGCCGCTGACGTAAACCAGATCTACGTTGGCAGGGTCGTCCTTGCTGGCAATTCTTTCCACACTTCTGCGCACAACGTTGGTTTCATTGCTGCCGAAGAAGACGTATTTAGTTCTGCGAAAATTGCTGCTGTTCAGTTCTCCGTTGTAAGATTTTAAGCCGTTCAGCAGGTTTGGAATATCTTCGGAAGTTAATGATGTTGGCTTGGCAGAAATATACAGCCATAAAATTTCTCGTTTTTTGGCGTCATCAAAAAAAGAAGTTCTGACTGCAAGTAATTTCGTTGCAGGCTTAAAACCATTTGCTTTGCCCCGAGCAACTGCTCGGGCAATGTCTGCAGCCGTCGGCCAAACGAATTCCGTTATTTTAACCTGAGTCGAATTGGGGTCGACGCCGGGGCAATTGATAAACCCGGCTGCTTCGGAATGTTCCCTGCGGTAATATTCGATTTTTAAAATATTGCGTCCACCTTTGGGGCTTGCAACAAGTTCGACGCCCTCTGTATTTTCGGTTTTTACGATGGAAATCCAGCTGATCATCGGAATCAAATCGATGTCTTTGTCGAAGGCTTTCAGGACTTCTTCGACACCCTTATCCAGTGAATAATCGCCTTTGATCACACAATTCGAACCAGCGCTTTTTTGTTCGCGGAAATCAATGGCTGAATCGATGACAAAGAAAAGTTGCTGCTTGCCCATTTTTTCAAAAATATTTTGTCTGGGACTGAAATTGGTGACCGAAGCGATTTCGCGGTTGGTGTGTTGGCAGGATAAAATAAAGTCGACCACTGTTAGGAAAAGAATGATTTTAAAATAGGATAATTTCATATCCTTAGTTTAAGTCATTCCGTGATTTTTCCCAGGCCAAGCAGGACCTCAGTCCAGCGGAAAAATTTTCTCGATTTGTTTTTTTAAGTCGGCAGTCAACTTGGGCAGAACATCTAAGGCTGCCAGATTTTCTTTTAACTGAGTTTCATCTTTCGCGCCCAGAATTACAGTGCTGACATTGGCATTGGCCAGACACCAAGCAATCGACAGCTGAGCTGGTGAAAACTGGTGGGCTTCGGCCAATTTACAGAAATCTTCGACCTGTTGTTTTTTCTGAGGTTCTTTGTCGAACATTTCTTTAAGCCAAGACATTCCACCCAGCGCAAGACGCGAGCCTTCGGGAATTCCCTTGCGGTATTTCCCAGTCAAAAGTCCAGATGCCAGGGGGCTCCAGGTGGTCAGGCCAAGTCCGATGTCTTTGTAAAGTTTCGAAAATTCTTGATCGACCTTTTTTCGGTTTAATAAATTGTATTCGGGTTGTTCTACGATGGGTTTATGCAAACCATTTTTTTCTGCAAAATTCCAAGCTTCGCGGATTTCGGTGGCTCCCCATTCGGAAGTTCCCCAATACAGTGCTTGGCCTTTTTCGATGATGTCATTCATTGCACGAACAGTTTCTTCGATCGGAGTATTCGGGTCGGGGCGGTGACAGTAAACAAGGTCGACATAATCCATTTCGAATCTTTTCAGACTGCCTTCCATTGCCTGCATCAGATATTTTCGGTTCAAAGTATTGGTGCCGTTGATATCGCCGGAAATTCCCCAGAAAAATTTGGTCGAAACAATATAGCTGATGCGCGGCCAAGCTAATTTTTTGAAAACTGCGCCCATAATTTCTTCGGCGGCACCGTAGGAATAAACTTCGGCATTGTCGTAAAAGTTCACGCCATTTTCTTTGGCCATGGACATTAAATTTGCTGCATTGTTCAGGTCAACCTGTTTGCCGAAAGTGACCCACGAGCCAAATGACAAGCGGCTGACTTTTAGGCCCGAGCGTCCCAAGTTTTGATAAGGCATTTTATTTTCCACGTGCAGACTCCTTTTAAGAACGAAATTTTTTAAGTTATTGCACAATCCCAGTCCGATTGTTAGGTTTTCTGCTTGCGGAAAGGTGGCCGAGTGGCTGAAGGCGCTCGCTTGGAAAGCGAGTTTAGGCTTTAAACCCTAACGAGAGTTCGAATCTCTCCTTTTCCGCCAAATTTATTTCTAGTTAAGCAAATTTAAATTAAACTACGAGCTGCCCAAAAAGTCTTCGAACATACCGTTTGTCACGCGTTTGCATGATACCGAATGGTTACATTCGGGCAAACACGCGCCAAGCCGAACTCGATTTTTGGGCAGCTCGTAGTTTAATTTGAATTTGCTTAACTAGAAATAAATTTGGCGGAAAAGGAGAGATTCGAATTTCTCGGAAGGTGGGCACAAACCTACTGGCCGATATTTCTGCAAGTGCAGGAACAAGTCGGAAAAAACTTACCAATTTTTATCAAAGATGAATTTGCAAAATTCTTGCGCTGCGGGATTCCAGAATACGGATTTGTGAAAACCTATTGTTATCAATGCCGTGAATCTGGGGTTGTTCCATTTTCCTGTAAGAAACGAGGTTTTTGCCCAAGCTGTTGCGCCAGCAGAATGAATGACGAGGCTGCTCACCTAGTTGATCATGTGTTACCAAGGGTCCAAATGCGGCAATGGGTATTATCTTTTCCTTACAAATTACGATACCAGATGGCCCATGATTCTAAATTGACAAATAAAATTCTCAATATTTTTATCCAAGCAATCAGCTTATTTCAAAAAAAACGTGCGAGGCTTTTCGGTATCAAATTTTCCAAGTCAGGTGTGGTCACATTTATTCAAAGATTTGGATCAGCGCTTAACTTGAATGTGCATTTTCATGCAATGATTCCAGATGGAATATTTTATAAGATTAATGATGATGATTATGAATTTTCGCGTCTGCCAGAGCCAACGCAAGAAGAATTATATTTTTTAGTGGGAAAAATTCAGAAACGAGTTTTACAATTGATTGAAAAAACATCTAAGGAAGATTCTGATCAAATATGTTTTGATGACAATGCGCTGACGGATTTAGCCGCAATGTCGATCACAGGTCAGGGGCTTAAACGTTTAGGGATTAAGAAAATTAAAATCGACCCAGAAAGTGATGATCCGTATTCTGCAAATGTCGGCGGATTTAGTTTAAACGCCAGGGTGTGTGTTGGCGGGAAAGATCGTAAAAAACTTGAAAAACTAATTCGGTATATGGCAAGGGGTCCAATTGCGACCGAGCGCCTTACTGAGGGCGGTCCGAATCAACTTATCTATAAGATGAAGACAAGGTGGCGAGATGGGACAAGTCATATAAGTTTTTCGCCCTTAGATTTTATAGCAAGACTAGTTGCTTTGATTCCGCCAGCGAAAATGAATCTAGTAAGATATCACGGTGTTTTTGCGCCGAATTTTAAGGATCGAGCATTGATTGTGCCAAGGAAAATCAGTTCAGAACCTGCAGCAGTCGAGCAAAGTGTTTTACCAATAAATAAAAAGCTGAAGCGCGAGCGAATGCGGTGGTCAGAAATGCTGAAAAGAACTTTTGAAATCGATGTCACGGTTTGCAGCAAGTGCGGCGGAAGGCTTGAGCAGATCGCGGTAATTAAGGACAGAGTAGTGATTAAAGCAATTTTAAAAAGTTTAAAGCAAAATACGATTTTTAATCCATTACAGGAAATCTTCGAGCGCGGCCCATCAGGGCTGAAGACTGAATATGAAAATGAGTATGATCAAGGTGTGTGGTAGCAATTCGAATTACCCAAAGGCCGATCTGCGCTTGAAACTACGAAACCAGGAAGAAATAGGCGGTTATTTTACCTGTAAACAGAAACCAGCAGAGCAATTCGGAGTAAAACATAAGAAGTCTTATCGGATTGGGGCTTAAAACAGGGCCTGTAAGCTTAGCGATACTTTGGAGTTTCGTTGAGAATAGCGTTTATACTTCCTAGCCGTTTTGCAAAATTATATTTTTTAGTTTGCGCTTGCTGGGTGAACACCACAAAGCTTAACTAAAGAATAGCCAATTTCTGCCGATAAGTATAAACTATGAAAAAACGTACAGGTTACTTTTCGATACTTATTATAAGTGCAGTTCTGTTTACTGTATTCCAAAATTTCACGACAAATCTTGAGTCCTTTACTGCAGAATTAAAATCTAGTTTGGATATTCAGAATCAACTTGGAGTATTTTCTTTTGTGAATAAAATAGGGGACCCAGCTAACGTTTTTGATGTTAACAAAGGGCAATTTACCGTGGCAGAATCTGGGTTTTATTTAGTTAATTTAAATCTGACCAATCTTTCTGTTGAACCAGAAAATAGCGCAATCAAATTCAAACCGCAAATCTTGGTCAATGGAGTTCCGAAAGCAGTTCTCGAGCCTTTGCAAATTCAATCACTGATTGGTTTGCAGAACATTTCCTTGCAAAGTAAATTATTATTGGATGCTGGGGATATTGTAAGCATAGGATATCAAGTAAAAAAAGTTGAAGGTAAATCATTTCCTGATTTTATAAATTTCGATTCTAAAAATTCTTTTCTAAAACTTCAGCAGAAGGCTTCACCAGAGCCAATATTGGATTGGCAAAAAACTGGACAAATTAAAGGTTAGACCTCGTCCTGTATACTTTACACATTGGATCCCACTAACCGGAAGCCAGTAGAGCCATCCGGTGTAAAACATAAGGAATCTTATCGGAATGGGGCTTAAAACAAGGGCCTTTTTGCTTTGTCATAACTGATTCCTTTTCTAAACCTCTTCGGTTTGTTAGGGTGAAAAGATTATATTGTTTCACAACTCGCTTTTGACAAATGTCTTCGACTCCTGATACAGACTGTCCCAATCAGGAGGTCACTTGAATAAACTAACTTTGTTTTTAACTGGCTTAGTTCTTTGTGCAAATGCGGCTGCCTCAAATACGGATTTGCCTTATTGGTATCACACCGACATTTCGTTTATGGTCAGCCCAAAGGGGAAACCGGTCAGTCGCAATATGAAAGCTCTGATTCGAAGCGGCTGTGCGAAAAGCTATATAAAGCCGAAGCTTTATATAGGAAATTTTGAAGATGACGTCTACCATAATCACAAAATTAAAAAAATAAAAGTTAGGTTGGCGGTGGCGGGAACATTTGCAGGATACGTGCCCTGTAGTCGCGACGGTCAACGTTTCGAGCAACAGTTTCAATGCGAATCAGGAGTTAATGAGTACATGTGCAAACCCATCGGTGGCGTTTACCTTATTAATGGAATTCGATTAGCGGGATTAACGAAAGATCCATATTCTCATTTGCGAGTTGAGGTTCAGTTTGAAGAATCGAAGCCCTTTTACCGTTTCGACCAATATGAGGGTTTGGACTACCAAACCATTGCTTCAAGGTACCACTACAAAATAGGCGATAACTAATTCACGCGCAGGAATATTCATTTCGTGCCGCTGCTGAGGCAACGTTATCTTCTAGCCTTTCGGGTCCGCGCGGTCCGTTGTTGGTCGGAAGAAATCACCCGCTTATCCCGACAGCACAATGATGCCAAAGTCATTTGCCTGTTTAATGCTGATTCGAGACTCGACCTAAAGAAACAAGTGCAAATCCTTTTTTGTTTGCATCTCGTTGCAGACTCTAGTTAATTAGTTTGCAGTAAATTAGAGGGGGGGGCCTGTCTGATTTCTTTTTTTATTACGTCGTTTTTTAGCTTTGGGTTTGCCGCAATCAATCTTGCGGTGACTGTGGATGATTTGCCGGTGCATTCAGATTTACCTCGCGGGGTTAGTCGAGTGGATATAGTGCGCAAAATGTTAAAATCTTTGCGCAGCAATTCCATTCCGGAAGTTTATGGATTTATTAATGCGTATTGGTTAGAAAAAGAACCTGCGTTGGCCGAAATTTTTCAGCTTTGGACCGAGGCCGGGTTTCCGTTGGGCAATCATACGTATTCCCATAAAAATTTAAATGATGTTTCAGTTGCCGAGTTTCAAAATGAAATCATTAAAAATGAAAATGCTTTGCAAGCGTACAGCGGACAGATGCCCTGGAAATACTTTCGGTTTCCCTTCCTGGGTGAAGGCGGCAGTCGCAGAAAACACAGTGAAATCCGATCTTTTCTGCAGCAACGTGGCTATACCATTGCAGAGGTCAGTCTGGATTTTCAGGATTGGGCATGGAACGATGCCTACGCTCGGTGTGTAAATAAAAACTTAAGTGTTCGCGTTCAAGATTTAAAAAATATTTATTTAAAACACGCAGTCGAACAATTGAAAAAATCAGAAACCTTGTCGCAAAAACTTTTTAAGCGTTCGATGGACCAAATTTTACTTTTACACGGCGGGGCTTTCACTGCAGTGATGATGGATGATTTGATTGCGACATTTAAGCAAGAAGGAGTGCAATTCATTCCACTGTCTGAGGCCACTCGGGACCCTGCGTATAGCATTGATCATGGCCGCGGAATGGATGCGGGGAAAGATTTCTTGCAGCAAGCAATGCTCAGTCGTGGATTGGTATATCCGGAACAGCATCCTGACATTGAAGATGTTTTGGATACTTACTGCAATTAGTATGAATGGGTATTTGTTTTTTGCGGGTTTTCGCTGGGGATGTAAGTTGTAGTATTCGTCGACGAGTCATAGATCCGAAGGCCCTTTGGTTTAAAATAGTATTCGTTATTCCACGCCCAGTAGGCATTGTAGCCGACGATGGCAGCCGGCAAAACCCCCGTAGCACCTAAGATAAAATTCGATCCTTTTTCTTTCATTACGTTTTGCTTATGCTGCTCGGGATTGGTCGCTTCGCCCATTTTATTAAAATCCAGATCTGCCAAAATTAACTGGGTCGAGACAAATGCTTTTCCTCCATTTAAGAGGGTTCTTGAAAATTGAATCCACTGTTCATCTTCGCCTTTCGTTTCTCCTTTTTGTCCGACCAGGCAAGAAAGAAAGATTAGATTGGCGCCTTTTTTCATTTTTTTATTTGGCCTTAGCTGCATGTTAGTGCTGAAACTATCCGGAGAACCGTGGGCAAGAATAACCACGTTGTCGTAACTACTTAAATCCATATTTAGAATCTCTTCAACAGAGTCAAAATTTTTTGTATTCAAATTTTCAGATGGAAAGCCATCGAAAATTTTAACTCCTTTTGCAACATTTGGTCGCCCATCTGTCTCGGCAAATAGACGGTCGTTATAAATAAGTAATGTCTTTCCATTTTTAATATCTCCTACTTGCCGATTAATATCTGACATAAATTCGCTATCACTATATAAGCGATAGGGATAGGGGCGAAGTCCGTTAGTCACGATCGAAGTAAAATCAATTGGCGTTACACCAAGCGAGTAAATGGGCAAAGCAATCATCCACGGAACAAGCTTGCGTCCCAGTCCCCATAGGGAAAAAGGCAATCTTGAAACATAATTACTGAAGTTCCAATTTAATCTATCTGAAAGTTCACTTCTTGCAGCAGCAAGCGAAGTTGAGTGCAAATTTGCGAGGTTAGTCAGAATGGAATTTTGTTCTGCAGTTTGAATCATGGCCTTGATCACTTGATCGTGAGGCATCGAAAAAACTTTGTTTACTCTTAACAAGCTCCACAGCAGGGGGCCGAAAGCAAAAAATAAATCTGCAGCGACCGACCTTAATCCTTTAAGTGATTGTCGAAAGTTTGATTTATGTTGAACTCCAAACACATTTTTTTGCAGCAAAGAAGTCAACCCAAGTATATTAAATAATGCCCCAGTATGATTGTTACCTGCGACCCCATTCGAGGTATTTTCTAGTGATGCCAGCTCGAATTCAAAAGCCAACTGTTTGAGCTGCTTAATATCCGATTTTGGTATTTTATTTTTAGCTGCTGAATCAATGGTTAAGTTTAATAAAGCATAAAATTGGCCAACCCATCGGTTGTCGGCCACGGCTTTAAAAAATTCTATTTGCCAATGATTTGGCTTGTTCGTTGCGCTTTCGTGACGCGAGGAGCTTTCACTGTAAAGTGCAGAACAAACAGGGTTGGCAAATACGCTTGCAGGCAAGGCCAAGCTAATCAGCAGGAACATTCGAATGGACTGTTTAATTAGGTGAAAACGCATAAGCCAATAGTATGCAAAAGTGTGGGCATATCAGAATCAAACAGGACTCAATTTAAGTGTCAATTTTCAAGACATATGACGTTTTTCGCACAGGCAAGCGTTACAGTAGGCGATGGATAGTGTCCCTGGCATTGGGAAACTGCGCCAATAGTTTTGTTTTATCTGCAATTTCAAAATCAGCGAAATCAAATCCCGGAGAAACTGTGCATCCAACAAAACAAAATCCACTGTTGGAACTTGGTGATGCGCCAAACCAATGCCCGGCCTTCACGACATGCTGAAGCTCTTCACCAGCTTCGATATTTTGCCCAAGCTTAATTTTATGAACAGTTCCTTTTTCATCGATGCATTCTAGATTAAGCGATCCACCCAAATAGAAATGCCAAACTTCATCGGATTTGATGCGATGAAGTTTTGAGTTTTTACCCTCGGGAAGAAGATAGTAGATCGACGTTGAAAAACTTCGATCACCATTAAAGCGAGAAGGCAGTGCATTTGCAGAAATATTTTCCGTCGAGCGATAGGCTTCTCGAAAGAAACCACCCTCGGGGTGAGGTAAAAGTTTAAATTTCTCGATCAGGATTTCTATACTAACAGAATTTTTATTCATATAAGACGTATACTCGCTTGTCGCACGGTTCATCAACTGCAGATCTATTTCTGGCTGCTAAAGGCCAACGGAACATTGACAGTAAGAGCCATAAACCAGGTCTGCAGACTTTTTCTAGATGAAACAATAAAATATATAAAGATTCATCAACATAAGTAAAAGCGCTGGCAATGAAAGTAAGAATCCATCTTTGATTTTCAATCTGACAATAACGGCAAAAAACATAAGTAAGGCAAGACCTGCACAGGAAACAAATAATACTGCAGGGATTTTGAATCCAACAAGAAGTCCAATTCCGCCCAGGATTTCCAAAGACCCCGTCAAAACTCGTAAATTTTCAAAGCCATATCTGCTGAATTCGCGCTTCATTTGTGCCGAACACAAACAAAGCGTTCCATAAATTAAAAATGAAAAGCTGGAAAAAAGAATTATCAGCGACAAAAAATTCACTTATGAAGTGATTCCGCAGTTGGCCCAGGCGGCATACAGACTTAAAATCAAAAGTGCCAACGAAGGCAAATGTTTATGCCATGGATTTTTAACTTTGAAATGGGCCCCCTGCGCGCACAACATTAAAAAAGCCATAATCAAAGCAGGAATACAAACCAGCGAGGGATACCAAATACCTGTGACCAATAAAGTTGCCAAAGATATTTTTGCAGCACCGACGGCATTTCTTGTCAGGTCTGAAAGTCCAAACTGTTTAAATTCTTTGACGATATTATCAAAACGAAAAACCCAAACAA
>JBBQHD010000063.1:0-15764 GCA_038323665.1 Bdellovibrionales bacterium | reverse complement strand
ATTTTTAAGAAAAATAATATCAGCGACCGCGAAAAAAGAAAGTTAATTGAATCGGTTGAAAGTATTTCAGGTTATGACTTGCCATTTATTTTAAGTCTTTTAGTGGAAACGAAATCTTCTGGCTTTCTGAATTTATCCAGTAAAAATAAATCGGTTTTTGGAATTACGCTCAGTCATGGCAACATCACTTCGGTGGACAGCGAAGATGCAGACACCTTGCTTGGCAAGATGCTGATTCAGAAGGGCTTTGTGAATGCGACAGACATGCAAACTGCTTTGGCAGAGAAAACAAGTCAGAAAATTGGTCAAAAATTAATTCAAAATTCCCTGTTAAGCCCACATGCTTTTGATTTAGTATTGATCGAACAAATGAATGTCCGTTTGTCGAAAATGATTGAAGATTGCGAATACAAAGTAAATTTCACTTCGACGGAAGTCGAACTTGCCCATCCAAATTTAGATGCTGTGCAGTTTGTTAACTGTCTGCACGATTGGATTTCTGGTAAAGTGGATTTGAATTGGTTGCGCAGTCTTTATTCTGCTCAGATGAGTAATTATTTGCAGAAAACAGAATCTTTTCAAGAACAAAACGGTATATTTGAGATGCCGATATTGAAATCTGCAGAAAAACTTTCCGAAAATTTATTACAGCGATACTCGTTGCGACAACTGCTGCGGCTATATCCTTCCCAAGAAGAAGTCATTTTGAAAGCCATTCATTTCTTACTGTCGAAGGGTCTTATTATTTGGAGCGAAGAAAAAGAAAGTTTGAATGCCGAAGAACGATTGAAAATTTTAAAAGAAATTTGGATAAGTCTGCAGGGGAAAAACGCTTATGACATTGTGCAAAGATACAATTTGGAAAATATTACTTCAGAAAATCTAGCAGGAATTATTGGTGCAGATCCAAAGGAACTTAGAAATGAGCCACTGAATTCTTTGTGGATGCAAACTAAACTGAAACTAGAAGAAGCGTTTAGAAATTCTAAGAACGTCGTCGCGCGCGATCAGTTCAATAAACTAAACGTTCAAAAAAGTGCTGAAAATAAACTGAAAGCCGAGCAGTTAACTGATCAAGCAAGGCAGGCCTTGGGATTCAATCAGTTTCAGAAAGCTCATTTATTACTGAACGAGGTTCATAAGCTGCAAGTGCAAATTCCATTTTTCCGTTTGCTGTGGATTTGGGCAAGGTTAGGAAGTTTAGATCCCAATAAGAAAAATCAGCAATTAAAAGATATTGAATTAGAATTTGCACAAATCCCTGCCGAAGAAAAATTTGATGCTTTGTTTTCTTTGATTCAAGCGCTTTTCTTCAAAGCACGCGGGGAATTCGGCCAGGCAAGAAGGTATTTAGACAAAGCTTTAGAACTTCAGCCGCAGTGGATGGTGCCTAAACGGGAAATCAATAACCTAATGGCAGAAGAACGATCAAAGAATGACATTATAAGCAATGTCACCGGTATGGTTTCAAATTTGTTTAAGAAAAAATCCTAAAAAGGATGATACCAACCTAAATTCAAAAACTGCTCGGAACGGTTAGGACCAGCATTGTCTGAGTAATTGTATTGAAATGATCCCAATGCAATAAAGAAGGGTGCCTTTGGATAGTAATATCGAGTTTCCGCGCGCAAAAACGAATCAAAATCTCCTCTGAATTTCAAACCGTAGGAGATTCGAAGGTATTCGAAATTTTCATTTTGCCAAAGCAAGGTTCCAACATAAAAACTTCCCGTTAAGCCAGAGTAATTGAGTTGCATAAATCCAAGCCCAAACTGTGCAGGAATCAATAAATACTGAGGTTGAATTAAAAATCGTGCATCCAAATGCGAGAATTGTGAAATATTGGTCTGAAAATCAAAATTCAGCGTGGTAACAGACAAGGCCAATTTTTTTTGAACTCGGAAGTAACTATAGCCGACCAAGGGGGTGGTAGCTAAATTTAAACCTACATCCAACTGTAAACTTTGTTTTCTTTTCAGATCAAAAGCTGCAGCTGCTACTTCATTTCCACTTTCGATTTTAAATGTGAAGGCCTCGGTATTGCCTGGGCGTAATCCGTGTAAATGGAATTTCCAGATTCCTGGTCGCTCTTGGTTGATGTCTAAACTCGGGTGAGTTGAAGTCAAATTATAGCTGGCATTAGTCTCGGCTAGAAAGTCTAAATGATCGGCGTAAATCGGACTGGGAATTTTTCCGATTTCTGAAATTTTAATTTCTTCTGAAGGTGGCAGTTGGTTGATGGCAAATTCCTGTTTAATGGGAATGCCTCTGTAATTTCGTAAATAAATAAAAGTTCTATCGATCGGCAGATCAACGCTCCAGTCATCAACGTCCTCAGATTTATTGTAAGTAACTTTGGTATTCAGTGGTGGGGGAATGCCCTTAAGGCGGATGCGTATGTGCTTTTTGTCCTGCAGTAAAATAGTTTCATGAATGCTGAAGTTTTGTTTGCGGGTCATGATTTCCAGCAACATTCCCGATTTGGAAACTGCACGCAGATTCAAAGTCTCGTTGGTTTGATTTAAATAAACAACCGCCGATTTTCCTATATTCTGTCCATTGATCGTAACAGACTCTGTGGTTTCAGAACTTTTTGCTAATCCCACGACATGCTCATTTTTATAAACGAGTTCACGACTGCACAAGAAAATTTTGCTTGTTTCGGATTCTTGATTTAAACAAATTCTGAAATAAGCAAACTGATTGGCACGGCTTTTCAGCAGCGGAATTGCGGCGGGGACTTTCAAAGGGGATTTGGGTTTGCCCTGAAATCTTTCAGACCAAAATGATTTTCCAGTGGAATCCACTAGGCTCAGTTCATAATCTTGAAAAAATACAGTAGGAACGCGAATCAAAAACTGTTTTGCATCCGCAGTTTTAAGCGCGTCTAAACTTCCATACTGAATGCTTAAATTGCCAATTTGAAAGGCCTTTTCTTCCATAGAAAATTCAAATTTTTGAGATAAGGCTTTGAACCCATCGTCCTGTGCGGGAAAATAAAAGAAACCCGCAAAAGCGGGCAGTTGCAGAAATAAACTAACCAATAAGGTGATCATAGAAATTCTCGTTTCAAAATTTGTTGAATTTGTTCATAAGGTTTATTTTCTAAGATTGCTTCGATTACTGTCAAAGCATGCCGCAACTTTGTCATAAAGTCTTCTTGGTCTGTAATGATAAATCTTTGCGGATGATCGCGCCAAGCTCTGCGCACTCGGGAATTCAATCTTTGTGCTTGCAGAAAATTTTCTGTGCGGACGGGATTGGTCGTGTCATAAAATTTTTTCGGCGCCGTATCCAAATGCAACACCCATTGATATCGATCGATTTCAGTTTTTCGGTTGGTGTTAAGGCTATTAAAAAAATCAGTTTCGCTTTTGGGCCAGTAGGCAATTCCATCTAAACTGCCCCGGTCGCAGACGATTAATTTTGCCTTTTTGGACTGCAATTTTACCAAAGATTCTAATTCCTGCTGAACAAAAAAAATGGCTCGTTGAGTGGGAATCCATGCGGCGCTTTGTTTGACGCGCGGAAAACCACCACGGTAAATTAGGCTTGCAGCTTCGGGCACCAAGCCAACGGATGTTCCTAATTCTTTTTTCAAGCCATCAATCAAGGTGGTTTTTCCACCCGAAGGACCGCCGGTAATGACGATTTTTGGTTTCACTGCTTTATTTATGCCTTTTTATAGAAGAAAACGAAAGCGATAAAAAATCCAAAACAACAGGCGGTTGGCGGTGGATTTCGCCAATTCATTTTTGGTCAGGGGTTTTGAAAATTTTCGATCGATTTGCCATTGCGCTGCCAAGCTTTCCACAACTTCAGGATCAGTAAAAACGGCTTCTGATTCCAAATCCAAAAAAGCGCTGCGGTGATTCCAATTTAAGGAACCCAAAGTCGACCATCCATCAATGATCTGATACTTCGCGTGCATAACCCGATTCTGATATTCATAAATCTTAACTCCATGATTGACCAATTTTCGCAGCAGATGAAAAGACGCCCATTTCACCAATTTTACATCCGATGGACCGGGGATTATAATTTGCACATCGATACCTCGATCGGCGGCTTTGCACAGTGCACGAATCGAACTCATTTTGGGCAAAAAGTATGCTGTGGTGATTAAAATCCTGTTTTCTGAATGGCGGATGCGTTTTAAAAAATCACGCATTAAAAAACTGCGCGTGCGACGACTGGTCGAAAGTCTAACCAGCGAAGTGCGCGGATTATAATCAGACACATGTAGGCTGCGCGATACCATCCCTCGCAGTAAACTTCTTTCTGATCGCCGCCAGGCAGTGACAAAAGCAACCTCGATATCTCGCACGCTGGGTCCTTCAAGTCGAACGGCACTGTCTCTCCATGCTGCTGACTTCATGCGCATTTCGCTGTGAACTTGGGTGAAATTAAAACTGCCGATATAAGCAACTTTACCGTCAATTAAGACGGTTTTACGATGATTTCTGCGATTGAGTTTTCGCAGTAATTTAAAAAATTTAAATTTAACAATGCTCATCCAACGATGCAGGCCAAAGATGCCTCGGGGCAAGGGATTGAAAACCCGCAGACTTAGGTTCTTCTTTGAACATATCTGCCGTAAGTTTTCTTGCCAATAGAAAGACCCAAATCCGTCTATCATCAGTTGCGCGTCACAGCCCCGGCGCTGGGCCTTTTCCAGTTCCAGTAAAATCATTTCTGTCAATGGATCTACTTCGAAAATATAGGTTTCAATTTGAATTTTTTTTTGAGCATTGCGAATCGCACGAATGATTTCTTCGAAATAGGCATCGCCCGAATGATAAAACTGCAGATTGGCCCAATTGCCCATGCCGCATTGTTTAATACTATCGACAAAATGTCCAAGCAATCGTCAAATAGATGAATGTTAAATATTTTATTCCTATCCATGTCGCTATCCTTGGCCGTCGAGACCACCACCGCCACAAATCCAGATCCAATTCTAAAAGAAATGACTCAGTCAGAAGCAAAAGCGAAAACAAAATCTGAAGTAAAACCAGAAATAAAAGAAGCCCCAAAAACAGTTCCAAACGTCGTTGCAAAAGCGAATTCGGCGCCAAAGCTAATTTATTTTTCCAAAGACACAACCGAAGTCTTCAACAAAGACATTCAGCCGCTGATAAAAAAATGGTCTGACAGTGCTAACATGGACATTTCTTTTGTGTCTTTCGCAGAAAAGAATTCAGACAGCACGGAAAAAATGATTGCAAAAATCAAAGCCATTCCCGAGGACACAAAAATCATCGTTTTGGGATGGAATGAAAAAAAGAATGCAGATCGAACTAAGGTGATTGATGAATTCAATAAACTGACTCAAAAAGGTGTGATGTTTGTGGCTGCCGCAGGCGTGCCCCAGCCTGGTGAGGGCAGCTGCGACCTGGCCAAAACTCTTTGGGGTTCCGTCGATCGCGCTGTTATTTTAGGTGAACTGCAAGATTCTGAGCGTCTGGTCCCGATGTGTTTTTATGGACCCGAAATGTTGACGGCATTGCGTTTGCCAGATCAGGAAAAGGGCCGAGCACCTTTGTATTTTGTTTCGCATTTGCTAAAAAAATGGAATAAAAATACTTCCGAGCAGTGGCTGGCGCAATTTCGTAAAAAGAAAATGAAATCCAAAAAAATCTGGCCAGAAATGAATGAATTAATCACTTTGTAAGATTGAATTACCGACCCGGAAAAATTTCAATTCGGTCTAAATGTTTTTTGGGAATTTTTTTCTGCAGAAGCTGCTGGGCATATTCTGTGGAATAGCGGCTGGACAAATGAATCAAAACAATTTTTTCACTTTCGATTTGATCTAAATGGGCAATCAGTTCATCCAAATGCAAATGACCCCATTTTTTAGCCTGTTCGATGGTTTTTTTATTGTCCAGATAAGTGCATTCAGTGATTAAAATGCGACTTTTGCGAACCCAATCGTTTTGCAATAAAAATTCAATCTGCGTATCCCCAGTAAATGAAATCTGGGGAATTTCCGAAACATCATTTAACTCGGTGCCTGTTTTTCTAAGTTCAGCAAGCCTGGCGCCCGGCAAGTTCTGAAAATCTGGTTTTAGTTTTTTCTTCTTTTCGAAAAGTGTGTATCCGCAAGAATCAATGCGGTGAACAGTTGAAAAACTTTTCATCGTATAGCGAGCGTTGATTTCCACTTCTGTATCTAGATTCATTTCATGAAAATGAAATTGGTATTGATGACCTTCAATTTTTTCCCATAGTCGCAAAATTTCAGTCATGGGTTCCAGCAAAGACTTGGGCATCCAAAAGTCAGCAGGTGCTTGGGAATTCATAGCTTTTTGGCTGATAATATAGGGAATGCCAGCGGCATGATCCAAATGCCCGTGGGAAATAAAATATTTTTTTAAGTTCAAGCTGAATGGAAAACCCTGGGCGACATCAAAACAAAACTGAAAGGCGGGTAAGGCAATGCAGGTGCGAATTCCAGACAACGACAGTCCAAAAAAATCAAATTCTGCATAGGACCAAGCACTGCCCAGTTCAGATTTGGGATGCAATGATGGCGTCATGGCCAATCCAACCTACAGAAAATTGGGGTTTAAAAGAATCTTGAAACATGATCTTTCCGCAACCCCGAAAAACGCATTCGCTTAAGTCAGCAGTGATGCCAATTTTAGGATCTTTTTGCAGCTGAATCAGTTCGTCGGTTTCAGTCAGCATGACTTCCAGTTGTTCCTGACTGCTGTGACTGGGCCAATGATCAAAATCACATTTTTTTAAAATCGATGGATGGGAAAAATACTGATTAATCCTTCGCGAAATAATTTTCAGATAATCGCTGTCTTTAAAAACACTGTCGGCCTTTTGCAAAAGTTTTTTGCTGATTTCTGCATGAGGTTTTAACAGTGCAAATGCTTCCAGCAAAGGATAAATGGACAATTCTAAGCCCTGAAAAATCGAACTGGAATTGGTATGAATTTCGGGGCAGTTGTAAATACAAGCGGAAATTCCCGAATCTTTGGCGTTTTCGGAATATTTTTCCAAACGCAGTTTCGCCCAGCCCTGCAAATAAGGTGTATAGGTTTGCCAACGAAAGGCTTCGTTCAGCCAGATTTCCGTTCCGTGATAACCATAAGCCAAATAAGAAACATTTAAACCAGCTTGAGTTTTTTTATTTCTAAAATCTTCACTGACTTCAACTAAAGTTTGAAAAGTTTCGGCGGTGACTTCATAAAAATTTTCTTGGCATAATTTGCCAATGCCCGAATTCCAAAATTTTTCCGAAGGCAAATAGCGGTCGCCCACACCTTTGACAGCTCGGTTCATCAGCGGCATCACGATTTTAGTTCGCGGCACGCCACCGGCCATAAGGTGAGCAAATAAAACATTGCTGCCAGCCGGAACTAATTTTTCAACTTCTGAAATGAACTTTTGAGTTTGTTCGCGAAAACGTTTTCGTCCATTTTTTTTTCGTTCAGAAAAGCGGGCAGGATCAAATTGGAAATTTTCCCATTCGCTTAGTTTTACGTCTTTTAATTCATCGACGCAGGAAACGCCTTGCGAATCCGGTTCTAAATCAAAACCAGCCTCAAGGGGAATATTGATAAAAATAACATCTTTGGGAATTTCTTCCGCAAGCAGCGCTCGCAGTTCACCGGTTTTTTCTCGGCGTCCAACTGTGGCATAAATAACTTTTAATCCCTGCTGTAAAGCTTCGTCGACCAAGCCATTGGCATATCCACGTTGGAAAAGTTCTCCGAATAAAACCAGCACGTCGTTTTTTTTCCATTTTGAATTTTCAGAAATAAATTTTAGTCTGTTTAAGCTCATAGTTCTGTCCTATTTCCTTCCAATTGATTCGTCAGCCAATCTAGCACTTTCTGAGTTCCGCCCAAACGTTTTTTCACCTCAAGGCTGATTTTCGCCTGTAATTCCTGGTGGCTAAGGTCATTTTGCAGAATCTTAAAGATTTTCAGCAGTGCCTGGGACAATTCTTCCGCACAAGTCACGACCGAGACCAAGGGCAGCTCGGCGAAATAAATTTTCTTAAATTCGATGGCAGCCATTTGATTTTCAAAATAAGGTCCAACAATGGTGGGCTTAAAGGCGGCCAAAGGTTCCAAAACCGAGTGCGCTTGTTTTTTAAAAGATCCCCCAATAAAACAGGCATCGGCCCAAGGATAAAGTTCAGCCAAAATTCCAAATTCATCCATAATTAAAACATCGGCATAGGAAAAATCTTGTTTTTGCGAATAGCGCTGAACCTGCAGACCTAAATTTTTAAACCTGGCTTCTAGTTTATTAAGACTATCCGGTTTGATTTCGTGCGGAGCAATCACGCACAGCCAGTTTTTAGCTTGCGTGGGAAACTTGCGGTAATACTGCAAAATAACTTCGTCGTCTTCATGCCAAGTCGATCCAGCTAAAAAAACTTTGCGCTGCGGTTTGGGAAATTTTAATTTTGAAATTTCGATGCGTTTGCGCACCTCGTCCCAACGAGGATCCGAATCTGCAGCAAAGAAAATAAAATCAAAGTATTTTAATAATTTTGCCTTGAATTTTTTTTGTTTCGCGCCCGGCTCGGATGGATAAGCAAATAACAGCAAAGGGATTTTTAAACTAGCTGCCTTTTTTAAAAATATGGGCCACAGATCGGTTTTGGCGACTAAGATGGCTTTGATTTTAAGTTCAGAAAAAAAAGTCTGCAAAATTTTTTCTTCATCCCAGGGAATAAATCGGACAGCGGTCAGGCCTTTGGTTTTTTTCAGTAAGGCTTTGGTCGAAGGGCTAGAATAAGTCAGCAGAATATTATGGCTGGGATATTTACTGGCTGCCATTTCAATAACAGATTTAGCGTGTTCGATTTCTCCGCTGGCAGCATGAAATAAAATACTGGGCTGCTGCTGCAAATTGTTTTCTTGTTGTTCTGACAAGGCACTTAAGTCGTGCGGATTTTCCCAATAGCTGCGATTTTTTCCCTCGAAAGTAAGCTGTAATTTTTCGGAAGCCAAAGATCGCCATAAGAAAAAAGTCTTGCGTAAAATTTTCTGTAAGTATTGCCAGATGATCAGCATGATTTATTCACCAAAATTTTATTGATGGCAGCAAGCACTTCTTCCGGTGAAATATCGCGCAGACATTGCTGGTGAATGGGATTGGTGCAGGGTTTTTGCCCGTGTTTGCTGCAGGGTCTGCAGGCTAAATCCCTTTGCAGAATGCAGGTCGACGGACGCGACGGAAATCCAAATGGTGCAGGTCCCATTAAGGCAATGGCCGGATGACCTTTTTGTTCGGCGACATGCAGCAGCCCTGTATCATTGGTCACTAAAAGTTGGGACGCAAATACGGCACAGGCACTGTCTTGCAAACTTAATTTTCCTGCCATATTCATCACTCGATCAGGGGCAGTTTTCACAATGTCTTGCAAGAAGAGATCTTCCGGTCCACCCAGTAAAACGAATTTTTTTTCCGGCATAAGTTGGATCAGCTTTTCGAAATAAGACTGCGGCCAGCGTTTCAATGCGTGGGCCGCCGAAGGTGCTAAGGCAATAAATTCAGAATAAATTCCAGCGATTTTTTTAGGTGGAATAAATATTTGCGGAACCGCGGGTAACTTAAAAGGCATTCCCCATTTTTCCAAAGGTTTTAACAGATCTCGTTGTCCAGAAAACGGCTGCTGAAATTGATTGATGCGAAAATGGAATAACAGCCAGCGTTTCAAGCCGAAGCGCGGTCGTCTTAAAACCCTGACTTTGCGAAAAAATGACAGACCCAGGACAATAAGAAAGCTTCTAAGGCTTCGGTGGGCATCATAAATATGGGAAAATTTTTCGCGGCGCAAAAGCAATATAATTTCACAAAGACCACGAAAACCAAGGCCGCGATCGAAAGTCCAAACCCGATTTATGTAGGGGTGATTTTGCAGCAATTCACTGAGGTCTTTGCGAACAACCCAGTGTATCTCACAGTGAGGCTGGTGCTGTTTTACTAGGCTTGGGATGCTCAAAGATTGAGTCACATCCCCGAAGCTTGAAAAGCGAATCAGTAAAAATTTCACGATGCATTAAAAATAGCAGCGACTGTAAACAATGTATATCTCTTAAATTAGTTCTGCCTGGGCGTCTTATGGGTTATGTATATCCGCGATGAAATTAGGTTTTTTAAAGCCGAGGGATTCAAACCGAATTCTGCTTTTTTTATGTGTGTTTACCGTCAGTGCTTTGATTCCAAGCTTAGGATTTTCCCAAGCAGTTTCGGAATTAAAAGTGTTCAGCGAGAATTTTATTTCGCCGACCTATACATCCACCAAGGAAACCAGTTTCCAGTTTATCGGTGGACGCTTTCAGCAAATGGATGCTTCGCCTTTAGGTATGAAATACGATTTGGCCGGGGCTTATTCTTTTGAACAGCCTTTGTTAAGTTATTTCAATATTTCTGAAGCCTATCATTTGACCACTTATGGCTCGAGCGAAGCCAGTTCGAAAGTAAAAGTCGGTCGATTTAAAAAAACCTGGAGTGAACTTGATGATCACTGGAATTTTGGTTTAATTCAGCCTGTCTTCCAGTGGAATCCATTGAATCCAGAACAACAAGGTCTGACGGGATTTAATTGGGAAAAAAACACGGAATACGGCAGCATTGATTTGTTCGGATCATTTTTATTTTTGCCCAATCAAGGTCCCAGTTTCGAAGTCAGCTCGGATGGGCGATTTGTTAAAGGCAATCCTTGGTTTCATTCTCCGCCTGAAAATGCGCGCATTTCTTCTCAGCTTTATGCGAATGAATATCAGATCAAACGTCCTTCGGATTCAGAAATTATTTTGCAAAAACTTTTTGGGGCAAAAATTGAAAGCAGTTCAGAATATTCGTTTCGGTCGCGCTTAAGCCATTTTTATAAACCATCCAATCAATTGGCATTGGCCTACAAGGGTTCTATTTCGACTAGTGGACGCAATATTATCGAGCTGACTCCGGCTGTTTATTATCACCAGATATCCGCCTTAGATTTTTGGTATGAAACCAAACAAATAAAAACAGGTATAGGCTTAGCTTACGATCGCCCGGATAAAAAAATAAATTTTCCAGATTCAGAAGGAAAAACAGTTCCCGTTTTTGAAGATGCCTTTCTTAGCTCGCCATTTTTTGAAATTACTTTGGGCCAGGGGTGGAGCTCGACATTGCAATACATCATAGTCAGCGGCGGTCGGGTCAGCGAAGTCGGTGAAGACTCTGCAAAAAATCGAGCGCCTATGAACATTCGTTATCCTTACGAAGAAGCAGCCAGTGTCTCGGTTCAATATTATCATCGCTTAAGACGTGGCGAAGGTTTGTTGGGTAAAGCCTCATCTTTACAAAGCACTAAAAATGATTTTCAAATCGTCAGTCTAGAAGGCGAATGGAGATTCTCTAATTTATGGAGACTGAATGCGGAAGCCCAGTTGGTGAAGGCCGCTGAATCGAGCTATCAGAATCGCAATAGCGTGGCCGCCTTTGACAACAATGATCGAGTGCAATTTGGGGTTTCCTATGCGTTTTAATTTTTTAAATATAATTTGGTTGGCCATTTTTATTACTACTGCCAGTTGCAGTGATTTTTTGAATGGCAATTCCAAAAAAGACCAATCGATAGATCTGTCCGCGGAACAGGTGTCCTGTATCAAAGATATTTCACCATTTTTTGTGAAATATGCGAACAACGAAGCAAGCTCGCAAGATATTCAGACGCAAATCAGTTGCCTGCAAAGTTCCTTATCATTGATCCGCAGAAAAATTGTCACCGCGACTCCGGATGGATACAGAAGTGAAGATTTGCAATGGATTTTTGAAACCTTTTGGCTGAAACGACCTGGAGTTCAGATTTCTTTTACCAACATTTTGCTGCAAATGAAAAGATTTTTACTTGGCGGCAGTTCTGATGTGCTAACTCGAGTAGAAATTGTCCAAATTGAAAAATTGTTAAGTGCTATTGGAACCGAAATGATTCGATTAAAACCATATATTCAGATTTTAAGTCTGAATGCAGATGGGAAAAAAATTACCAGTCGTGAAGTTCAATTCGCAGTTTTGGAATTAAATCGATCTGTCAATACGCTGATGGAATTCTTAGACATGAGAAACCCCGATTTTGGAGTCGAGCAAATCAAAGAGCTCATTGTTGGTATCGTCCAAATGAATGGCAAATCGACTGAGGAATTTCAATTGAGATCACAAAGGTGGACCGAATGGTTCCAGCTGATTAAAAATATTATTTACGGAGAAGAAACTAATTTTGCAACTCGCAAAGACTGGGGACTTGGTGTTCGCAATGCAACAGATCTGTATCGAATTGCCCTAGAGTTTCAATATTCTTTTGATGCAAACAAATGGAGTGAACAGCCTCAGGTTAAGCTTCTAGTTAGATTGCTGATTGATTCGATGGATCTTTTGATCGATTCGCACCAGATTTCTAAAACTAAAGAAATTCCATTTAAGCAGATTGACGATGTTCTTCAGCATTTATTTGAAAAAGAGCGGGTCAACTTTGCATTTAAATTTGAAACCATCAAAATTCTTTATCGACGAATTGTATTCAAGGTCTTGGATCCAACCCGAAATGGGGATACGCGTGGTGGCTATGCTATCAATAAAACCCATTTGTATAATTTAAAAAATGAAATTTTATTATTTCAAATTATTCAGAATGAAATTGCCGATCAGTTAGATGAAAAACAAAAAAAAGATCAGCTTGAAATTCCAGGTTTACTGAATGGAACGTATGTCCCGTCGATTTCTTCTAGCGAAAGATTTGACGATGCATTGAAAAGAAAAATATCTAAATTTGACTCTTTTTTGGCGCCTCGAATCGTGGACCCGGATGCGCGTTTAAATCTGATGCGAGATTTTGTGAATTGGATTGAAGAACTTAATTATTCTAATTTACCTGTTTTATTTCATAGTAATAACGGGCTGTTGATTTCAAAAAATGCCAAATCTGAAAAACAAACCTGGCAGCAAATGACCCTTGCCAACCTGATCCATTCGCTGAGCCGTGGTTTGATGCTTGGATATGGTAAAGACACCGATGGTGTTTCCAATGCCAATGTGGCTGAAGCAAAAATTTCGCAAAAGAAATTCAAAGAATGGTTTAAAGATTTTTACGAAATGGGAAAAGAACTTAAAATGTTTGATCCTCGTGCAGGAAATACTTCATTGCGCAGTTTCCGCGAAGCCAATTATTTTACTTTTTCAGGCAACGGCGATGACAAAATTAATTTCCGCGAGTGCTATGAATTTATTGCGTTTTTGATTTCCGCAGGATTTGGCAGCTTACCCCAATTCGAAAAACTATTAGATGAAAGTCTTTGCAGGGTTGAAAATGAAAAAGATGAATTTTTTAAAAAACCGATTGTCATCCGAGAATGTTTTAAACGCGAGGTAGAGAAAAAACTAAGTGGAATGTTTGCCAATTTAATAGAGACCAGCCAGTTTTTTAAAGATTTAGTTTTCGAAAAAGGGCGCCCAGAATATTCAGCGCAAGAAATTACGGCTAAACGAAACCCAATTTCCTATGATCCAGTAGGCCGGCGTTCTGATCGGAAATGGGATCAGTTTTATTCAGATTGGATGGATGCAGCCCATCAAGTGTATTCAGCGCAGCGAGAAGTAAAAGGTAAAATGGTAGATGTTTTAGAGCTTGCTGATATTCGCACAGGGGTGATGTTAATTACTTATATTGATTCACTTTTTGTCATTTATGATACCAATCATGATGGTTATTTAAGTCCTGAAGAAATTCATTCCGCGGTCCCTCGCTTTAAAAAACTGATCGATACAATGCGACCGAAACTGCCAAGCTTAGCCCAGAATGCGGATGCAGAGGTTTTATTTACCGAGCTGCTTCAGTGCGGTGGCATTTGCAAATGGTGGGAAGCCGATATTCCTGCAATTGTTGGTATCCCGCATATTCCGTTTTTAGTGGTTAAACGCCCGTGGGTTCCGGTTGATCGGGCTCAGGTAATTAAAATATTTAAAACTTTGAAAACGACTTTGTCTGATTCAGAAGATATTTCCGAGTCAACAAAATGAATACGCTTTCTCGATCAGAATTTTTTCTGTCCTGCCCGATTGGTTTTGAACCCAGTGCGGAAGTAGAATTCCGCGAAATTTGGCCTTTCTTGGTCGGCAAAGACGCTCGGAAAAATTTAGCAAGCTTACCCATTTTAGAAATTAAAACCGGCGGTCTGGAATTTTCTTGCAGTGACAGTTTGGCCTATCAGCTACAGTTTTTCCATAAAACTTCCAGTCGTCTTTTGCAAAGAATCCATCAAAGAAAATTAACTGGATTTCCTGAATTGTTTGCCGAATTAAAGAAGCTCAACTGGAAGGCCTTATTTTTTCAAATCCCGAATCTGCAATTTAAAATTTCTTGTCATCAATCACGATTGGGAAATGAAAAACGGATTTTGGAAGTTTTTGCGGAAGCTTGGCAATTAAAAGAAATTTCGGGACAGGGTTTGCAAAGAGTTTTTTCCGCAGGCACTCAGACTTCGCAAATCATGCAGACTGTTTTTGTGCGATTCCAAAATGATGTTTGCACCATTAGTCTAGATGCCAGCGGAAATCATCTGCACGAACGGGGTTATAAAACCATGACAGTGGCTGCCCCGTTGCGGGAAAATGTGGCGGCGTATCTATTGCGCGAATTGACCCAGGATATTCCCATTGTGCGATTGCAAAAATCCTGTTTGCTGGATTCCTTTTCAGGATCTGGCACTTTTTCTTTCGAAGCGATGACCCAATTGCAGGGCAATTTTCAACGCAGTTATAGTTTCCAAAATTGGAAGACCTGCCCTGCCTTATTTCGCAAAGGAAGCTTTCATCATAATTTCGAAAAGCCTGCGCCATTATTTCAACAATGTATAGGACTTGATCAAGATGAAAAATCAGTCGTTTGCGCAAATCAGAATCTGGAATTATTTAAGAATTATTTTTCAGATAAAAATAATTCGATCCAATTTATCAAAACTGCTTTTCAAGATTTTACTTTGCCTGAAAACATACCCCAAGAAAAATTTGTTATTGCCAATCCACCTTTTGGCGAACGTCTTAAAAGACAAAGTATAGAAAAAGATTGGAAGGCTTTCTTAACGAAAGTTTCCCCACGACGGGCCGGGATTTTAGATCTTTCGCGGTCGATCCATTTGTGGCACTGGCCAGAAAATTATTCCGTTTATAAAAAAATTCATTTGCGGCACGGGGGATTGGATTGTGTTTTTGAAATCCGAGAAATCACTCAAAACTTAGCGGCAAAATCACATCCACCGAATTTCCATCAAAGGAATTCGGATTTAACCGAGTCGCCGTTTTTTCAAGACATTCTTTAAGTTGTAAATTTTGATCATGGTCGGTGACAAAACTTTCCAGGACTTCGGCTTGGGAAACTTTTCCGCTGGGTTCGACCCGCAGTCTTAAACGCACATTGCCCGCTGCCTGCGGATTGACCTGGTAAATATTGGTAAAGCATCTTTGGAAAATAGTTTTTTGGTGATTGAAATATTGAAATAGAATATCAGCTTGGGATCGATCGGGTGGCAGCAACTGCAGTTTTTCATTTTTTACTGCGTTATTTTGCGTTGGCAAAAAGACCGGTTTATTTTGTTTGGCGGTTTCGGCTTTGAACTGATTGGCGCTGAGGCGTTCTCCGTTTTGTGAAATCCAAAAGGATTCGCGTAAATCTCCGTCAATCCAAATGCTGCCGTTGTTCACAACCAACACCAATTCACCCCCGTCGCGGTTAAGGATGATTTCGGTAC
>JBBQHD010000062.1:0-15946 GCA_038323665.1 Bdellovibrionales bacterium | reverse complement strand
CTTGCTAAAAAATATGGCCCCGGGGGGAGGAAATTATACATCAGACCATTGGATTAAACTTGATGCTGGATACATCAATGACTTCAAAGATATTGAACACCGATTTGAAGCTTTGCGAAATGTGCTTTTAGCCGAATATTCGGCAAAATCGAATTTAGTAAAGGAAAGCATCACTGCCCTTAAAGAAAATCCATCACAGCTGGTCCCACAATTAGCAGCTCGATCTAAAGCTTTTGAGGAAGAATTCGCGAAAGCAAAAACGAAATTCGAAGAAAACGAAAGACAAGCACAAGTGCAAAAACAAGTCCTAGAGAATCTTGTGCAACAAGAAAAACAAATCAGAAACAGGCTTTCGCAACTGAGTCTTTCTGAAAAACAGCAAAGGCAACAAATCTTAGTACTGCAGCAAACAGCTGAAAATGAAGAAGTCCTTTTAAACGGACTTTACACACGCTTTATTGAGTCGAAAAAAAAGCAGGGTCATGAAATTATTATTATTGGCGAAAATATATTTCACAATCCTACTGCGTTTGAAATTTTTAAAGCAGAACTGCAAGGAATTATACAATCAGAGCGGAATCTCACTTTGCAACGAACACGTTTTCGAAATGTAAAAACAAATCTAGATAACTACAAAGTAACAACACGAGCTCATATTTTAGTAAAAGCTCATGGCCCAGAAACTTTATTTGGAAGAATCAAATACGATTTAGTAAATGTGGAGCTTTCTGTTTCAGTGGAAAATGGTTTTGGAATTAAAGAAAGCCATGTCATTGAAGTGAAAATTCAAGTGGGTCCAGACGGTCGAATTTTAAATGCTAGTAAATTACCAGACTCGGCTTTGATATACGAGTTAGGCATGCTGACTGAGTCCATTCTTCCCACCTTGTTAGCCGACTTGCAGCTCGAGCAACAGATGCACAGACCCATTGAACAATTACGCAAGACCTTCCAGGACAATCAAGCACCACTCACGTTTCGGCAAATAAATACTTGTTCAGAGCTTTTTGCTCAGTAATATACAGAGGTTAAAAGGGCACCTTTTTTACCGACTAAACGCAGACTTATCCCAGAACTCAGCCTGGCCAGCGAGCTCTTCTTCGATGCGCAGTAGTTGATTGTATTTCGCAGTTCTTTCGCTGCGACATAGACTGCCCGTTTTAATCTGCGAGCAATTAAATCCCACGGCCAGATCTGCAATCACTGCATCTTCGGTTTCGCCACTGCGGTGACTCATCACCGTTTGGAATTTATTTTGCTGAGCAAGATTTACTGCGGCTGCGGTTTCGGTCAGACTGCCGATTTGATTTACTTTTACTAGCAATGCATTGGCTGCTTTTTTCTCTAAACCTTGTTTAATTCTTTTTGGATTGGTTACGAATAAATCATCGCCCACCAATTGCATGCGCGAACCCAATTCTTTGGTGGCTTGAATCCAACCCGTCCAATCGTCTTCGGAAAAACCGTCTTCGATGCTGATCAGGGGATATTTTTCGCTCCAGCCAGAGTAAACACCAAGTAATTCTTGCGCGGTCAGGCTGTTGCCTTCCCAACGGTATTTTCCATCTTTGTAAAGTTCTGTTGCTGCAACATCTAGGGCTACGAAAACATCTTGGCCGGGTTCGTATCCAGCTGCTTGAATGGCTTCCATCAAAAGTTTCAGGGCATCTTCGTTGCTGGTTAGCTTCGGCGCAAATCCGCCTTCGTCACCGACTGCGGTTGATAAACCTTTTTTGGCTAAGATTTTTTTTAAGGTATTAAAAATTTCTGAACCTGCGCGCAAACTTTCGCGGAAGGATTTTTTAATCATGGGGACGATCATAAATTCTTGCACATCTAATCCATTATTGGCGTGGACTCCGCCGTTTAAAACATTCATCAATCCCACAGGAATTTTTCGTGCAGAAACTCCGCCGATATAACGATACAAAGGTTGTTTGGAAGAAAGTGCTGCGGCTTTGGCGGCGGCTAAGGAAATTCCCAAAATAGCGTTGGCACCCATGCGGGTTTTGTTTTCTGTATTGTCGGTTTCGATCATGATTTGATCAATATTGGCTTGATCTGAAACGCGCACGCCGATTAATTTAGGCGCCAAAATATCTGTGATGTTTTTGCAAGCTTTCAAAACGCCTTTACCCAAATAACGATTGGGATCTTCGTCGCGCAGTTCGCAGGCTTCGTGTGCGCCGGTGGACGCCCCTGATGGAACGTCAGCGCGAGCCATAATGCCTTTGTCGGTGGTCAGTTCCACTTCGACGGTGGGGTTTCCGCGGCTGTCTAAAATTTCTCGGGCATGGATGGATTGAATGGTGGACATGAGGATTCTCCTTTAGGTTTTTGTTCAATTAATTTTTTGGCGCGGATGGAACGCAATTCTTCGAAACTTTCGGAAATTGCCCGAGGGTAAAGTTGTTTGACCTGTTCCCAATCCAAACGTTTTAAAATTCCGCGCACTGAAGGTTCGCTTTTGGAAAAGGCCGTCAGCAAGGTAATCAATTGTTGGGCCCGCACCATATAATCATGCAGTCGCGCCAAATTTTGGCTGATGCCGTAACCGACCTGGCTGTCATTCCAATCGTTGACGGTATTGGCGACAACCCGCGCACCGTATTTTTGAAACTGTTCCAGATCTTGGCGCAGCATGGAAATTTCTTCGTCTTTTAATTTTAAATCGCGGTTTTTATCTTCTAGTTCGCGCTGAATGCTTTGTTGATTGGCGACCATTTGTCGCAACAGTTCCGGATTGATTTGATGGCCTTCGCCAATTTCAAACATGGTTTCTTGTTGTTCGGGCCAACAAATCCGCAAACGAATTCCCGTCCAGGTGCAAGTTGCCAAACCCTGACCGACATACAAAGGCAAAGATTCAAAGGCTGCTTTTAAATACGAAGTCACCAGCGGATATTGTTCCGCAGGCAGTGGTAAATCTAAACTGATTTCGGTTTCATTGCGTTCGATGTTTTCCACCGGAGGCGCCGGCGCGATAAAATAAGAAAGAAAAGTTTGCGGTTGCTGAAAAATTTCTTGCGGTCTTGGCATCATCCTTAACACGCTGTCGAGGACTCCCCATGCGCGGGTTTTTGGACCAGCATGACCGGCTTCTTTTAAAATTTGATCGGCAGGTAATTTCCAAGACATGCGCAAAACGGATTCCAAAAAATCTTCTAAATCTGGTGCGATAATCCAAGCACTGGAATCCTGCAACAGTTCCATCGGCGGAAATTTGGGATCGTAAAGCGCAGAAATATCTTCGCCCTGCGATTCTAAAAAACCTATGACTGCGTTGGAGACTTTACAGCTGAAATGCACTTATTTTCTTTTATCCGATCACAGGCACTTCTGGGAGGCGGCATGCATCAAGCTGGCCCGCGAACAGCAGGCCTGATTTAAGCAAATTTTCCGGGCTAAAATCCTACGGAACAGCTGCGATAGTTTTTGCAATCCAATCAAATGCAACATTGGTTTTTGCATAGATTCCGTAGAAATTCGCGCGGGCGCAGCCTCGGCCCCAGCTGACGACTCCTGCTAATACTGGTTTGTGGTCGACGCCTTCGACCACAAGTGGTCCGCCGCTGTCGCCTTGGCGGGAATCTTTTCCGCCCTTGGCAAGACCCGCGCAAATCATCGAGTCTTTTATTTTCGTGGGATAACTGGTTTCGCAGATCTTTGCATTAACCAAAGGCACTTCAACTTTTTGCAGCTTATCTGGAAGTGTATTGTCGCTTTCTGCAATGGCACCCCAACCAGCGGTGATCGAATTAATCATCAAACCCGAAGTTGGAATATCTATTTCTGTGGCATTCACAGCGACAGGTGCAAATTTAGAATCATGATCCAACTGAATCAAAGCAAAATCATATTCCACCGTGTTGGATTTATTCAGCGGATGCACTATTACGCGCACTGGTTTCATGACTTCTGCATTGCTCATGTCTTTTTGATCATGCAATCCAATCACAATGGTATTTTTCAGGCTAGAAAATCCGCTTACGCAATGGGCTGCGGTCAGCACCCAATTTTTTGCGATCAAAGACCCGCCGCAGAAATGGCCAAAACCAGATTCTTGCATGGATACAATGAATGGAAATTCCCCCGGGGCAGCTTCGATCCCGCCGACTATGTGTTTGATTCTTTGCGACGCTGTTGCGACTGACGTCATGCCAAGCAATATAAAGCTGACAATAAATATTTTCGCGCTGTTTGCACGAGCATGGTGGTTTAAACTCATGAACATTTCCCCCTATTTAATGATTTGTTCAAATAATAGGATGAATGCGACTGGGAAATATTCACATCGGACTAGACGAAAACTCGCCTTAGGAATGCTTTTTATCGACGCAGCTTAAAGATCGATCGAGCCTTTTCCCGAGACAAAAGTTGCGGCTTTTTGCATGTTTTCGCCGATTATACTAAACTTTAGTTTATTTAATTTCGGCAGGCTTAACTGCAGCGAAATCTTTTTGCTGATGGGCTTGGGGCATTCGACATCCACGGTGATCACTAAATTTGCGTGGCCGTCTTCTTCGTCTTCGGATTTCAATTTGGCTTTTTCCCATTTGCAAACTTGGCCAAGATCAACCCACACGGACCATTTCGTTTGCAAATCTGCATTCACTGTTTCAACTGTTGATTTTTCTTTTTTGCTTTTTGCTGCATACTCAAAGCCATAGAAAACTTCTTTGGGGGCCTCCATTTCAAAGCGCGCTTTGTTGGATTCAATTGCTGCCGACAATTGGGCTTCGCCGTGAACATGGGCTGCGTGGGAAAATGCTAAACTGGGAAACATGGGAAACAAAAGTAACAAGATTAATTTCATCTTAAACCTCGGCAGTGGTTGGATTACTTTTACACAATCCAATTCTTTATTGGTTTCAGCAAGATTTTGTTTATGCTGCTTGATTCCACTTCAAAGTGGGCAAGGGTAAATTGTTGTCGAGAATTTCTTGCAGAAACGAAGGCGCAGATTGCGTGGCTTCTAGTTTTCCTTCTAACTTTCCGTCGGCTAAACGGCGCATAGCGCTCATTGCAAAAATGGGAACGACATCATAAGTTCCGTCGGATTTAAATCCGCGCACTTCTGAAACTGCGCCGACTCGGCGGGATCCATCGCTGTAACGGGAAACTTGCACAATTAAATCCACGGCGCTGACCACTTGTGAACGCAGGGCTTTTTCGCTGATTTGATTGCCCCCACTTTGCGCCAAGGCTTCCAAACGAACAATGGCATCTTCGGGGCTGTTGGCATGAACGGTGCCCATCGATCCTTTGTGGCCGGTGTTCATGGCGTTCAGCAATTCCATGGCTTCGCTCGAGCGAACTTCGCCGACAATGATGCGATCTGGGCGCAGTCGCAAGGAAGATTTCAATAAATCTTTGACCGACACTTCGCCTTTGCCCTGTTGGTCAGGCAGTCTAGTTTCGAAAAAAACCAAATGATCGTAATCAATTTTTAGTTCGC
Source organism: Bdellovibrionales bacterium (assembly GCA_038323665.1). Classification (GTDB taxonomy): domain Bacteria; phylum Bdellovibrionota; class Bdellovibrionia; order Bdellovibrionales; family Bdellovibrionaceae; genus JBBQHD01. Next base: position 10,488 of record JBBQHD010000062.1, on the reverse strand, counting down.
TGGCGTCTTCGATAACAATCACGCGCTGGCCTTTGGGAATGCGCGAACACAACAGTCCCAGCAAAGTTGTTTTGCCCGAACCGGTTCCACCACTGACGATTATATTTTTTCCTAAGAACATACAGATATCCAAAAAACGCGCAGCCTCGTCCGACAAAGCGCCCATTTTAATATAATCTTTTAAACTTGTTTTTGTTTGAGTAAATTTTCGAATGGACACAACGGTCCCACCGCGGGAACAGGGCGGAATAACTGCTGCAAATCTGGAACCATCTGGAAGTCGTGCATCCAAACGAGGTTCTTCATCATTGATTCTGCGACCCACACTTTGTGCAATCGAGGTAACGGCTGCACGCAATGAATCCTCGTCCGGAAATTGCGCTGTGGTTTTTTCTAGTTTGCCTTTTTTTTCGACGAAAATATCTTTGGGTCCGTTGATCAGAATTTCTGAAACATTGCTGTCGTTCAGAAATTCTAAAACTGGGCCCAGATTTTGTTGAATGGTCTGTTTGAAAACATCCGAAGCCATGGAAGTATCCTTAGTTTTGCGAGGCCGTGCTGCGCGCTGGTAAAGAATGTGGTTTTGCTGGCACGACCACAAACTGGCCCTTGTGACCAGTTTCAGGACATTCAAAATCAAAAACGCCTTCGACTTTCGGAGACAATTCTATTTTTTGCGGTTGATTAAAATAAATCGCGTGATGCTGAGAAAACGCATCCAAAACAAAACTGAGGTTTTTCTTATCCGCATTGATATTCACAATATGAATTTTATAAGACTGACCTTGTTTCAAAGATATACTGGATGGAATAAATCCATCCGCAGTTTCAATCATAACAATTTCAGCAGCAGGTTCTGTAAAGGAATAAGTTAATGACGACAAGTTGGGAACAGATTCCTGAATTTGCACGGCCATATCACTGGCGGGCGCACGGATTTCTGATTTAAGACGTTCGATGTCTTTGGCTCGCTTAGAAAAATCAATTTCCAAAGCCGACGCCACATGCGACAGCAAAAATAGAACCGCAAATACAAGTCTATTGAAGGTTGGTGCGTTCTTGATATTCACAAAATTCACGTGCTACCTCCAGGGCTATATAATTAACAAGCTCATTGTCCATTTCGGATAATTTTTGAACTAACTGATGGCGATTTCCATGACAGGCATTGACTTGATTGCAAGCCCTGCGAACCTGATTGGGATTTTTTTCCATTTTTTCAGTCATATTAGACCAATTCATTTTCAAGACGGGCTCGATAGCGCCGACGGAAAACAAAGCATCAAATACAGCTTGCAGATCTCCTTGCAAAAACATGGCGCCTCCTGTTTGCGACATGAATCTGATCGGAATTTTCTGTTTAAACTTGAGACGCTATTTGAATTTACCCGACCATAATCTTTGCAAAAAATCTTCCCAGTTGATGATTTGAATTCCGTCTTTGGTCCTGTTGATTTTGTCTGCGGAAACTAAAAAATAATCTTGGATCAGTTTTTCTTCCTGAAGAGCTTTCAATCCCTTTAAATGTTGGTCGGAAACCACTTTTCCAGATTTGATTTCCAGCGCAAACCTTGACCCGACCACTAGATCGACTTCGAACTGCGATTTTGATCGCCAATACTGCATTGGCATATCTAAATTCGAATAGCTTAAATAAGCACGAACTTCTTGAATGATAAACTGTTCGAAGGCCTTGCCCCACAGCTCCGTGCCCGACTGAATTTCGCCCCTTTGCGCCAATGCTGCTGCAACTCCGACATCAAATATATAAAATTTAGACCGACTAATAGCCTTTCTTTTCTTAGTTTTTGCAAAAGGCTTTAGCTGAAATCCCAACAGGGTGTCTTCTAAAACTTGAAAATAATTTGCCACTGTTCGAGCAGGAACCGCTGCATCACTGGACAGGGAATCAAAATTAAGTTCTTCGCCCGAGGTCAATGCCGCAACGTCCAGAAATCTAGTAAAATGGTCAAATCTTTTCACCACGGCCTCGGATAAAATTTCTTCTTTTAAATAAAGTTTAATATAATTCTTAAGTTCTTCCGTCGGGTAATCAGAAAAATAAACCGAGGGCAGTCCACCATAGTTTAAATATTTTTTTAAACTGAAATCTTTGCCCAATTCCCGCCAAGTTAAAGGAAATAAATCGGCCTCCCAAGCCCTTCCACCCAATAAATTGGTGCCACCTTTACGCAATTTCCTGGCGCTGGAACCAGTCAGTAAAAATTTTATTTTTCTTTTTTCAATAAGGCGGTGCACTTCGTCTAGTAAGGCAGGGATTTTTTGTATTTCATCTATCACAACAAGATGAGCATTTTCTGGGATCATATCTGCAAGCAGACTGGGCTCGCGCAACAACCGTGAATAAATCTTATCCTGCAGAAGATCGATGACGTAAGATTTTTGCAGCTGCATTTCTATTAACTTGGTTTTACCCGTGGATCTTGGCCCCAATAAGAAATGGGATTTTTTCTGCAAAAGACTTTCTAAGTTCAAAGTTCTTTTTATAAAAAAATCTTTCATCCATACCACCCATCTTTGCCTAGATTAATGGTATTTCAGATTGGCCTAATCCGCAAGATCTTGCGGATTAGGCCTCTAAATCCGCAAGATCTTGCGGATTCAGCGCCTGTAGAGCGACTGGGCAATTTTCGACGGCGAATTTAAAACTTTCATCGAGCCGACAGATACTTCATTCTTAGCCTTTTTCGATACTTGGATTTTTGCATCGGCGATTTTTTTAACCAAAGTTCTTTCAAAACCCTCGTCCTGGACCTTAGGCTTGAGTTCTGACAGTAAATTGGTCAAGGCGACAAGATGAGTCACTTGCTCGACTTCATTTTTATCTGTGTCTTTTAAAAAATCGATGGAGTCTTGAACCAGTTGCGTTAAGGCTGTTTCCCAATATCCAAGTCTTTGCAATTCAGATCTTAAAGGTCCAATGACCTTATCAATCATGCCATCGTCATTGGGTCTGGCTAAAACTTTAAAAAGTGCATCTTGCAAAGGCGCGCCAGAACCGTCTTCTGTCTTGGATCTTGCCACTGCCTTATCCACATCCGCAGAAACTTGGTCTAGATCCAACATCACTAAATTACGGTATAAAATAGTATTCTTCTGAGAAGGCGGAACCTTAGTGGGTTCTTGCTGACAGGCCAGAAAACAAGCAAGCATCAGGAACATAAAAATATTTTTAAGCATAGATTTGATCTCCATGATTAAAAGTGTGACACTGTTAAAATTATAAAGCAAAAGTTGCTTTTCCATTCATCCACTTAGGAGGACCTTTGAAGAACAAAATGAATATCCTTGCCACCGCGGCAATCGGCGCAAGCTTTTTATTTGCTGCCTGCACCCCCACCCCCAAACAATTAAAAGAAGTGATTGAAAAAGATCCATCGATTGTGTTTGCGGCGATTGAAAAAGATCCAGAAAAATTCATCGAAGTGGTGAACGCTGCTGCACAAAACGCGCAACGCAAAGCCCAAGGCAAAGCGCAGGAAGAAGAAACCAAAAACCGCGATGCTCAATTTAAAAATCCATTGAAACCCGTTATCGAAGAAGGCCGCGTGATCTTCGGCAAAAAAGATGCTCCGATCACTATTGTCGAGTATTCAGATTTCGAGTGTCCCTATTGTTCAAAAGGATATCAGTCGATCAAAGAAGTCAGAAAACAGTATGGCGACAAAGTCCGCGTGGTCTTCAAGCACTTGCCTTTGGAATTCCACCCCAAAGCATTGCCCGCTGCAAAATATTTCGAAGCTGTGGCGATTCAAAGCCCCGAGAAAGCTGAAAAATTTCACGATTCCATTTTTGAAAATCGCGCGAAATTAGTTTCTGAGGGCGAAAAATATTTGAAATCTTTGGCAAAAAGTCTTGGCCTTGATATGAAAAAATTAGAAAAAGACGCCGCCAGCGAAGCCGTTGCTCAAAAAATTGAGAAAGACACTGGTGAAGCAAAAAGCTTTGATATCACTGGAACCCCCGGTTTCATTATCAACGGCGTGGCCCTAAAAGGCGCCTACCCAGCTTCAGAATTTAAAACGATCATCGATAAACAAATGAGCATGACTAAATAGATTTTTGTTTAGTTACAGAAATTTACAGAAGGCCTCTGGTAAATCCGGGGCCTTTTTTTATTTGTTGCTGGCAGGATTTGTTTTGCCAGCAGCGGCAAGCTCTCTTGCTCGAGACTCTTTAAAGGCTAAAAATGCTAGGCGTTTTGCTTCTGTTTTTGCAGCGTAAGTTTCTTTATCATCCTTTTTCTGTCTAAATCTACAAACAACAGATTTTACGTAATGCCGCTTAGTTGCCGGAGCGTCTATAGAAAGAAGATTTACAGACAAGCCTGTCTGTTTTTTCATTAATGTCTGTTCTTTCGGTTCTTGAGTTTTCTTCTGGCCTTTACTAAGTTTTGGTTCTTCCGGAACCTTATCTAATGTCAGCGAGAAGGCCTTACCACCTGGCGGAAGGAAGCTGTCGTCATTTGATGTGCGTGGCTCGGAAATATGGACTGAACCTTCTCGAACAAATTCGGCCCAGTATCCCTTGGTTTTCTCTATTCCAAATTTGGTAATTGCTCTGCGCTGGCAGATATAATCAAATACTCCGTTGGGCGCACCCACTTCCACTTCTTGAACAATGAAGTGGATTTCTGATCGAGTTTCTTCCGCTACCCTTCGCGATTCAGGAATAGCCTCCTTGGGAAAGGTGACCTCAAATTCCTTGCTTGGGTCAAAAACGGCAGATTGCGATTTTACTTCGGTTTTAGTTTGAGCTCTGATATCGGAAACAAAAAATAAAATAAATGCCAAAAACAACATTGGCAATTTACAGTTTTGCAGCTTTAATTTAATCATATGAAAAAAATCTCCTCCATTAGCCTGACATTACTTCTAGTTTCCTTTAACTTATCGGTTATGGCGAAAGAATATAAACCCTTGTCTCAAGATGAGAAAAATAAGATTTTAAAAGTCCTCAGCAAGGAACAGGTCGAGGTTACCCAGCACGAGGGCACCGAGCGTCCGTTTAAAAATGCCTTCCATGATAATAAACAAGATGGGATTTACGTCGACGTTGTGTCAGGCGAACCACTGTTTTCGTCTTTGGACAAATATGATTCCGGAACTGGCTGGCCCAGTTTTACCAAACCCATTGATAAGAAAAATATTGTCGAAAAAGTCGATAAGGGATTATTTTCTACACGCACAGAAGTTCGTTCGAAAAATGCGGATTCCCATTTGGGCCATGTTTTTAATGACGGCCCCAAGGACAAAGGCGGATTGCGCTATTGCATGAATTCTGCCTCGATGAAATTCATTCCGGCTGCTGATCTTACTAAACAAGAATATAAAGACTACGCGGAATACGAAAAACTTTTTAAGAAAGACTTAGTTCCTTACAAAAAGTAATCAGCCGTAAAGCTTCATGCCGTTCAAGCTAAGATTCCATCGAGAGCCAATTTTAACTTTCGCCATAGAAAGTCTAAATTTACGTATGCGAATTACCTAATCCCGATCTCGGTTGTGTTTCCCACAAAGCAGTCGCAAATTTTCAGCGGAATTGTCACCCAAATGTCGAAACGGATGCAGATGATCCAGCTGAATTTGATAACGAGATTCACATTTTTTATGACTGTTGGGATCGGCAAACTGACAGCAGCCCTGATCGCGCTGCCAAACCAGCTTTTTTACCGAAGCCGAGATATAGCGAGATCGTTTTTGGCAGGGTTTATTTCTGGAGATTGGGTTTGGTTTTACTTTTAAATTTTCAGTTAGAGGTTCGGCGCAGGTAATGCTCGCATTGTGTTCGATTTGAGAAGGATCAGCCGATTTGTTGCGATTAGAATTCTTTTGCGGAGATTTCTTTTTAGCCAACTGCCCATGCAGTTTTTCAACCATAACTTTAAAAAACTGAGCCTGGGTCATATCGGGATTTTGGTGCGACATCCAAAGTTTCAGTTCATCCATTTTTTCTTTGGTCTCGGTATCTATCACAAAACGAAGCTCAATTAAATTTTCCGATAGCACTTTTTCTTGTTCCTTGGATTTTAAACAAAGCTCGGGCGCAAGTTTAAATAATTCTTTCTCTGCTTCCCGAGTTGACTTATTTTCTAGTTTTCTAAAGAGCTCGGTCTTTTCTGCAATTGAGATCTTCTTCCCCGAATCACTGGCTTTCTTATTTAGAAAATTCTGACCTTGGGAAACGACCGAAAGACTTAAGGACTTGTTGGCAATCTTTTCCCTTAATTCCGGAATTTCCGAAACCGCAAGAGCTGCTTGGATTCTGCGCATGGCGGAAGAAGGCTCATAACCTAAATCTTTGGTCACAAAATCGAATAGCGAGCTAAAGCCTAATTTCAAAAAAATCTTTCTTTGATTGATTTCGGCAATCAGCTCGATCACTTGCAAAGTTAGATCTTGTTCGGTTTTGGCAGCCTTCCTGATTTCTGCGATAAGTGCGCAGCTATCTAAAGATTTGAAGACTTCACCTTTTGCCAAAGGTTCCGCTTTAGTAAAGAATTTTTCTTCCACAAAAAGTTTCGCTTCTGCACAGGAATTCTTTTCTGTCGAGCTGCTTTCCCTCGTAGTATTTCCAACTGCGCAATGTTCAGACCAAAACCCTAATTGAATTTCCTTCGAGTAATCATATTCTTCCAACATACTTCCTCATTTCTACTTCTTAAATTGAAGTAGAAAAAACTTATCACAGGTTTTTAAAATGCAGTTTTCAGGTTTCCTTAAGTCAAGAATGAGTAAAAAGAAACTTCAGTTTAAACGCATGAATTGGGCTATTAGCGCGAGCTTGTTACAAATTAGAAAAAACAGCTTCCTTGAGAAAATAATTTAAATTAGGCGGATTTAATTACTAAAAAAACTCGTCAATAATTTTTATTTTGTAACGCGAATGCGATACCAAAAGGAACGGCGCACCTTTCGATAAAGCCGAGATATGGCGTGAACTCTTTTTCTGGTTTTTTTCGGGCAATTGAATTTGGCTTTACCTTTGAAATTTCTCGCAGAGGTTCGGCGCGGGTCATGCTCGCATCCTGTTCAACTTGAGAATCAGTGAAATAACCCGCCTGCTTAATGCGGTTGCCTTAGCCTTGGCGATCGGAGTTTTCCATAGTTAACTATGGAAAACTCCTGCCCCAGAACCACAAAAAAGTGACCTTTTCTGGCCATAGTCTAATCCTTAAACACCATATTTTTTCAAACCGGCCTCATCGGGAAATTAGGCCTATCCCATGGCAAATCCCAAGGCATGGTCTGTGCTTCATATTGAATCGTGAGAAAGACCCTATTTACTAAACTTATTCTAATTTCACTGTTAGCCCTTGCTGGATGCGGGGGTAAAAGTGGCTTTGAGGTTGCCCAAGTTGCGCAGCCGACGATTCCAACATCAGCTGGTGAAACCGAAAAAGCCCCTGACCAACAGCAACCGCAAGAAGAACCCACCATTGAAGATTTTATTCCCGAAGCCGTGATTAAAAATATGAAGGAAAAAATCGTGGCCTTCACGATTACCAATTTTAAGGTTCGCAAAGATGGTTTGCGCTTAGAAGTTTCTGGAACCATTCCTATACCCAAAGATATTCCAGCCGAAGTGTTGGCAAAAAATCCTGATTTAAAAGACATAAAATTTGTTTTAAGTGGCGCTTACGACGGCAATAAAGAATATGGAAATCTGCGCCCCACTGATAAAGATCAATCCAAAATTGTATTGGGTCGATTCTTCTTTTTACCAACAGAAAAAAATCCATTTGCCGAAGCGATTGTGGGAATTCATTGGAAATTTGCAGACCACGAATACAAGACTCAAGTAAAAGTAAATTTTAAAGATGAGGCGCTTGAACCAGATCAGAAAACCAAGCCCACAAAAGTTCAGGAAACCACCGTAACTGAACCCCAATTTAATCGTTCAGAAGAAGGCGACGAGGGCTTAGAACCGGGCGCCGTTGCTGGTCCCTATGCAGGAACTTTGACTATGAGTATGGACGATCTTTTAAAAGAAGATACGCCCGCCATAACCCCAAAACCTGAAGCAAGCACTGCACCAGTTCCAAATGTAAACCAAGATGACGCCGAGCCAAAACCAGAAGCTTCAACAGCAACTGTTCCTTCGTTAATTCCTGCGCGGCCTGCCCCAGCAAAAGTTTTACCGAAAATAATTCCTGAAAAAACAGAAAAGCCCGAGCCAGAAAGTTCAGTAACTTTACCGAATGTCAGCAATCAAAACAGCCGCATTCCGCGCGATCCAAATGATCCAGCAACTTTATTTTCGCCTGATATTTCACTGCGAGCATTAGTGAAATTTACACTTGATTGGTTTTCGGTCCAACAACATCCGAATCGAAAAATAAATCAGGTCTACGGACACCCCAATGAATCCGACGGCTATTTGCGCAGGGCGGATCAATTACGAAAACTAAAACAAGAGACCCAACATATAGATTATTTTTTAAAAGCTCCGTCCGCACGACAAGATTTCGCAAGTTTCGAGTTGGTTAATTTAGTCGATCTCATTGCAGCGTGGGCACATGCAGAAAAACCAGGATCAAACTTAGTTGTTGGTGCTCTTTCGAAGGAAACTGGCGGCAACATTGGTCATGCAAGTCACCGCAACGGCTTGGATGCCGACATTGGCTATATCACCGAAAATCAGCAATCCGAATTTGTGCATTTGGTTGCAAATCACGGAGTAAAAAAAGAATTTATGCAGCAGGAAAATTATAATTTACTGAAAAAAATTGTTTCAACAGGAATGGCAGATCGAATTTTTGTGGATCAAAAAATTAAAAATGCCATGTGTTCGATCGCAAAAGAAAACGGCGATTATGATACTGCCTTGGGCAAAGAATTACTAAGAACTTTGAGAATATGGGCCCATCACGAAAATCATTTCCATCTGCGTATTCGCTGTCCTTTGAATACTCAGCAAGGCTGCGGAACTATGAGTCGCAAAGGCCTGCCAGTTGGCTGTTCGTAAGGCGAATTTCTTCGGCATTTAAAATCACAATTAATGGCGTCATCCGAACACCTTTTTTTATCGCCTCGAAATACAACCGTGCGTATTCAGGATCGATCTGTTTTTGCGGGGAAAAACTTTTCGCATCATTTCTTTGCACGGTGAAAACCACTTCGGCTGAATAACCTTCATCGATGGCGCGCATTAATTCTCGCAAGTGTTTTTGCGCCCGCGTGCTTTCGGCATCTGGAAATTGCGCGATTCCGTTTTCACAATAAGTGACGTTTTTGACTTCGATAAGATGTTTGTTTTTTCCGTCACTTAAACAAAAATCAAAACGAGTTTCTTTGGTGTATTTGAATTCGGGTTTAATCTCGGTCCACTGATGCCAGTGCGGCAGTAGTTTTTCGACCAAGGCTTCTTTGACAATCCGATTGGGCATTTGTGTGTTAACACCCACCCAGACCCCATCAGCTGTTTGCAGCATTTCTAAGGTGCCTTTTAGTTTTCGCTCGGGATTGTTGGACAGTGAATATCGGCACTTTTGCTGGGGAACATAGGCCGTCTTAAGACTGCCGGTATTGGGGACATGCAAAGTCATTTTCTCATTGGCCTTATTGCGAATATGGGCAAAAAATCTTTTTTCCCGCAGTTCGCAAATACCTTCCAGAAGTGGTTCGAAATATTTCATTTGTTAAGACTTAGCAAAAATCCCAGCAAAGCGCGTTGAGTAGTGCGTTTCATGAAGCAACGCGGTATCTTATTCGGCATGAGAAAACCCGATTGGCTGAAAGTGCGCGCGCCCCATGGCGAAGAATACGGCCGAATTAAAAATTTACTTTCCGAGTTGAAATTGGCCACAGTTTGCCAAGAAGCCAAATGCCCGAACATCGGCGAATGCTGGAGCGGCGGCACCGCAACTTTTATGTTGATGGGCGAAGTCTGCACCCGCGGATGCGGGTTCTGTCACATCAAAACCGGAAATCCCAAAGGCGCGATCGATCCTTTCGAACCAGAAAAAGTGGCCTATTCGATTTCGCAAATGGACTTGGAATATGTCGTGATCACCAGTGTCGACCGCGATGATTTGCCCGATCAGGGCGCTGCACATTTTGCGCGAACCGTTGCGACGATTAAAAAATTAGATGCCAATGTTAAGGTCGAAATATTGACCCCAGATTTTCGTGGAGATTTAAATTTGGTCGCAGAAATTGTCCGCGCCAAACCCGATGTGTTTGCTCACAATATCGAAACGGTCGAACGCCTGACCCCAAGCGTGCGCGATCCCCGTGCGATGTATCTGCAAAGTTTAAGCGTGCTGGGTCATATTAAAAAAGTAGATCCCAAAAGTTACACCAAATCTTCGATCATGCTAGGTCTGGGCGAAACCGACGAAGAAGTTTTTCAAACACTTTATGATTTAAGAAAAGCAAATTGCGATATCGTGACCTTTGGGCAATATCTGCAGCCCACCAAAAGACATTTGAATGTGGTCGAATATGTTCACCCTGATAAATTTCA